>CAYTPJ010000079.1:0-9454 GCA_964439755.1 uncultured Oscillospiraceae bacterium | reverse complement strand
TTTAATATAGAAAGAAAGCCCATGTTCAGCATAACATGCCCCCTCTTTCTTTTGGTCTTCCATCAGGCAAATAATATTCACAACGCATCTCTTTTCTAACTAAAATTTTTTAAAAAAACGCCCTCTACATACAAGAGGGCGCAAAAATTATTGTGCTTGACGCTCTGCGATCATGGATTTAACCTTCATGAGTCGGGTCAAAGAGCCACGTTCGTTTTCATCCAATTTCATTGTGATGAAACGGATGGTTTCTTCAAATTGGGGAATCATGACATACTCAAGCGCATTAACACGCCTGCGTGTTTTTTCAATTTCATCCGCCAAAAGATCGCAGGTTTTTTCAATTTCGGCAAGTCTGAGCAATTTGGGCAAAGTGTCAGCGAGCACAGCAATTGCATCGTCCAATTGCGCACTCGTTTGCGCAAAGCCGTAAGACAAGTTTGTTTCTCTTAAAGCTTTTTCGTCCACCTTTAACACGGGTACGTGCACAGACAATATATTTTTCGTTTCCACTTCAACAAGCGCTTGCCTTGCAGGGTAGAGCACAGCTTCTTCCAAAGTTTGCTCATCCATCACAGCACGTGCCAAAGCAAAGTTTTTAAGCGCACCACCAAGCTCGTTTTCGACAGCCTCACGGAGGGAAGCATTTTCTTTGATGAGCCCGATAAACTGGCGTACCATTTCATCCCGCTTATCTTTTAAAAGCTTGTGCCCACGGTTTGCCGTGCTTAAACGGCGCTTGATGCGAGTTAACTCCATGCGCGTAGGGTTTACACGAAGTGCTCCCGCCATCAGCCCTTCTCCTCCTCACCTTGATTTAAGTACTTGTCGAGCATATCATCACGGATACGCTTGAGTTCAGCACGTGGAAGCAAGTTCAAAAGCTTCCAGCCAAGGTTTAATGTATCTGTAATGGAACGGTTTGTTTGATATCCTTGAGATACATATTCTTTTTCAAATGCGTCTGCAAATGCAGCGTACTTTTTGTCAATATCTGTCAGTGCCGCTTCACCCAAGATGACTGCGAGTTCCTTTGCATCTTTACCACGAGAGTAGGCTGCGAACAGCTGGTTCATGGTGGGTGCATGGTCTTCACGTGTTTTGCCTTTACCAATACCCTTGTCCTTCAAACGGCTCAAGGAAGGCATAACGTCAATGGGAGGCTCAATGCCCTTTCTGTAAAGCTCACGGCTCAAGATGATCTGACCTTCTGTGATGTAGCCTGTAAGGTCAGGGATGGGGTGTGTTTTATCATCTTCTGGCATAGAAAGGATTGGAATTTGTGTGATAGAACCTTCTTTACCAATCACACGGCCTGCACGTTCGTACATGGACGCAAGGTCTGTGTACAAGTAGCCAGGATAGCCACGGCGACCAGGTACTTCTTTACGAGCAGCAGACACTTCACGGAGTGCTTCAGCATAGTTGGTGATATCTGTTAAGATAACGAGCACGTGCATGCCCTTTTCATATGCCAAATATTCAGCAGCCGTCAGCGCCATACGAGGGGTAGCGATACGTTCAATAGCAGGGTCATTTGCAAGGTTCATGAAAAGCACAGCACGTTCAATAGCGCCTGTACGCTTAAAGTCGCTGATAAAGTAATCAGCTTCTTCAAATGTAATACCAATAGCACCAAACACAACGGCGAACTTGCTGTCAGTACCCAACACTTTTGCTTGACGTGCAATCTGCGTAGCAAGCTGTGCATGAGGCAAACCAGAGCCTGAGAACACAGGGAGCTTTTGACCACGAACAAGCGTGTTCAAGCCGTCAATTGCAGAAATACCCGTTTGAATAAATTCACTTGGATAGTCACGTGCAGCAGGGTTTAAAGGTTCACCATTGATGTCCATACGCTTTTCTGGAATGATTTTTGGCCCACCATCTTTGGGGTTGCCCATACCATCAAAAACACGGCCTAACATGTCTTCAGACACGGACAACTCAATGGAGTGACCAAGGAAACGTACTGTTGTATCGTCAATCTTTAAGCCATTGCTGCTTTCAAAAAGCTGAACCATGGCTTTGTCGCCAGAAATTTCAAGCACTTTACCTTGGCGATGTTCGCCATTTGCTTGGATGATTTCAACCAATTCGTTGTACTTAACGCCTGAAACGCCATCTACGAGCATCAAAGGGCCTACAACTTCTTTAATCGTGCGATATTCTTTCTGCATGTCACATACCTCCCTGATCAATGAGTGCCGCAGTTTGACTGTTCAAGTCAGACTCAATTTTGTTAAAGCGTGCAATCTCAGTTTCCGGGATGAACTTTGCTTTACCAATTTGTTCACGAACAGGAATATCAAGCACAGCATTTAAGGTAGCCCCTGCATCCAGCGCCGCTTTGCCCTTTTCGCCAAAGGACAAAATCAAGTGGAGCATACGGAATTGCTTGTCAGGAGAGGTGTATGTATCTACATCGTCAAATGCGTTTTGGTGCAAATAATCTTCACGGATAGAGCGAGCCACTTCCATGGTCAATCTATCTTTCCAAGAAAGTGCATCCATACCAACCAACTGTACAATTTCGTTGAGCTCTGCTTCATTTTGAAGCACTTGCATGGCTTGTTGACGCATGTTGCCCCATTCGGGAGATACATTGTCATTAAACCAATCGCCAATAGAGCTGATGTACAAGGAGTAGGACTGGAGCCAATCAATGGCTGGGAAGTGACGCTTGTAAGCAAGCTGAGCAGACAAGCCCCAGAACACCTTAACGATACGCAAAGTTGCCTGAGATACTGGCTCTGAAATATCACCACCAGGAGGGGAAACTGCGCCAATGGCTGTGATGGTGCCTTCTCTATCTTTAGAGCCTAAGCACTTTACAAAGCCTGCACGTTCGTAGAATTCTGCAATACGGCTTGCAAGGTATGCAGGATACCCTTCTTCACCAGGCATTTCTTCCAAACGGCCACTCATTTCACGCAAAGCTTCTGCCCATCTACTCGTAGAGTCAGCCATGATAGCCACTTTGTAGCCCATATCTCTGTAATACTCAGCGATGGTAATACCTGTGTAAATAGATGCTTCACGAGCAGCAACAGGCATGTCAGACGTGTTTGCAATCAGCACTGTTCTCTTCATCAAAGATTCACCTGTGCGAGGGTCATGAAGCTCTGGGAACTCCATCAAAACGTCCGTCATTTCGTTTCCACGTTCACCACAACCTACATACACAATGATGTCGGCATCTGCCCATTTTGCGAGCTGATGCTGAACAACTGTTTTACCAGACCCAAAGGGGCCAGGCACTGCTGCCACACCACCAGATGCAATGGGGAAAAGTGTGTCTACAACACGTTGCCCTGTGACCATGGGTGCACGGGGAGAAAGCTTTTCCTTGTAAGGACGGCCACGGCGAACGGGCCATTTTTGAAGCATGGTTAAGTTGTGCAAAGTACCCTTTTCATCCTTGATTACACACACAGTGTCCTCAATGGTGCAAGATACCTGCTTGATGTCTTCCACTGTACCAGACATGCCGTAAGGCACCATGATACGGTGTTCAACCACAGCACTTTCTTGTACAATACCCAACACATCGCCTGCTTGAACTTGTTCGCCCTTTAGGGCACGTGGCTCAAACAACCAAAGGCGTTCTCTATCCAAAGAGGGCACTTCCACACCACGTGTGATGCGCTCGCCCACTTTATCTCTAATCTTTGTAAGGGGGCGCTGAATACCATCAAAGATGGACTCAATCAGCCCTGGTCCAAGTTCAACAGACAGGGGTGCACCTGTTGAAAACACAGGTTCATCAGGCCCCAAGCCTGCTGTTTCTTCATATACCTGAATGGAAGCACGATCACCACGTAATTCAATGACTTCGCCCACCAAGCGTTTTTCGCTCACACGGACAACGTCATACATACGGGCATCCGCCATGCCTTCGGCAATAATCAGCGGACCGGCGACCTTCACTATCGTTCCTTGCGCCATGTTTACTTCTCCTCTTTTCCGTTTTGAAACAGTATGTCAGCGCCAATGGCTTTTTCAACATTTGCTCTAACATGCCGCATACCTGCCCCATTTGTGCCTTGACTGCCTGGAATGGGGATGATGGCGACGGAAGCGTCGCTCTGATAATGCAATATTAAATCTTTTGCGATTTCCATTGTACGTTCTGTAACGAAAATCACAGGGATTTTTTCCATCACCAATTTTTGAATTGCGTGTTCAATGCTCTCTAAATCTTCTGCCACAATCACACGCATACCCAGTGCTCTAAAAGCCAAAACTGCATCTTTTTCGCCAATGGCGCCCACTTGCTTTTTATCTGCCATACAGCTCACGCAGCCTTTCTGTGATCACATTTTGCGCAAAGCCACTTTTTTTACCTGCAGTAATCAGTTTGATTGCAGCTGCTTCACGTTGGCGCATGAGCAAGTAACCGAGCAAGCGCTCATTCTTGTCCATCACACGCTTAAAGGGCATGTACAGCCCCAAAAGGTAATCTTCCATTTCTCTTTCAAAGCTTGGCAATTTTTCCTTCGATACACATGCTTGTATCGCCGCATTGTGCACTTTGATACCGTATTTTTTCACAGTATCTGGCAAACGCTCAGGATTTTCATATGCCTTTATCCATTGTTTTTCAGGCACAGTACCTTGTTCGATGAGCAAATTTGTAAAAAAGTTGGTAGGCTTTTTAATGTTCAAGCAACGAGCTGCCATTAAAAAGTTGGTCATGTCCACCTGTGCTACAAAGTATTGGTGGGCAACCTTGTCCTGCTTTTTTAACATGCTAAAGATCGTTTCATACAGTGCCTTATCTAAGGTGACATCGATATTCAATGGGTCAACGTGTACAGCCAACTCTTTTTCAAGATTTTCCATCGCCTTTTTGAGAGGTTCTGGCAAAGCACGGTATTGATGTTCTGTCACTGCGTGCTTTAACGTTTCCACAGAGATGGTCCCACAAGGGGATAAATGCTCTGCTGTCATGGACAATGTTCTTGCTTTTAAGAGCATTTTTAAGTTGTTTACGTCATACCTGAGTAAAAAGCAATCAAGCGTTTCTTCATTGACTGAAAGGTCACGGATGACCTTGCATGCTTTGACCACATGCTCGCTTACGGCTTTTTCCACGTCCTCTATATCCGCCCAGCCGATTTCCTGCAGCGCACGTTTGAGTTCCTGTGCGTTTTGGGACTGCAAAAGGCGGTCAAGCTTCTGCTTGTTCATGGCATCAGAGGATAAAACACTGATTCGACCCAGTGCGTAATATATACTTTGCTGGGGCAAGCATAGCCCCCCTTTCTGCATTTTTATCAGCCAAACAGAATTTTAGCTACGTCTGTTTCCAAGTTCATGCGCTCTTGTTCAATCAAGGCATCCACTGTGCAATTGATCAAAGTGCCAGATTTTTCAAGCGCAAACCCTACGCCATCAATGCTTTCATTAGAGAGCGTTAAGGCGCCTTTTTTAGAAAGTGCTTTTAATTGTTCATTGGCTTCGTTTAAAAAGTCTTGCGTAAACCAAGCGTTGTTTTCTTTGCCAAGGAGGAAGTTTTCATCCCCTTGAGCATATTCTTTGACCATGGAAAGGAAGAAGGGATACAGCTTTTCTTTCTGTTCTGTTTTGAACTTTGAAAGTGCATTTTCAAACACCTTATCCATTACAATACGCTTACTGGACAGCACTTCTTTTTTATTTTCCAATTCAGCCATGCGCAACATACGTTCACGCATGAGGTCCCCATCTGTGTTAGCACGCAACAATACAGAGCTTTTCTGTTTTTCCAAACGTGCCTCTAAATCTGCTTTTAATGCGCTTGCTTTTTTCTGCGCATCCACAAGCATAGATGAAGCAGCTGAACGCGAATCTTCCAAAATTTTATCCACTATGGCTTTTGCGTCCATCTAACTTATCTCCTTCAATGCTTTTTTGTTCGTTTGATCAACTTACAGTTGGATGGCATTTACCATGAGGAAGGAAACAAGAAGAGCGAAAACAGCGTAGGTTTCAACCATAACTGTCATAGTGATGGCTTTACCAGACATTTCAGGGCGTTGGCCTGTTAAGAGCATACCAGATGCTGCCACACGAGCCTGACGGATAGCAGAATAGTAGCCCACAACTGCGATAGGAAGGCAAGCAACGATGAAAGCGATGCCTTGTTCAAAAGTTACAGGCTTCATTGCGCCACCCAATACGTTTGTGTTAATCAACACGATAACACCAATCAAGAAACCATAGATACCCTGTGTAGCAGGAAGAAGCTGAAGAACGAGCAATTTGCTTGATACTTCGGGGTTTTCTGTTGCAACGCCTGCACTTGTTTCACCTGCAACGCCTACACCCTTTGAAGAACCCATACCTGCGAAAATAACTGCGATAGCTGCACCTACGAGTGCCAAAATTTGACCCCAAGACATTCCGATTACCTGTTCCATGATTTTTTTCTCCTCTCAAAATACGTGAAATTATTTTTGTGTTTATTTCTGAAAATTTCAGAATTTCAATTATGCGACATCTTGTTTGATGCTCACATATTTGGTTTTTGTGTTCAGTGGCTTAAAGGGTTTGCCACCTTCTTCGTAAAATTTACCAAAGAACTCGATGTATTGCAAACGGCAACTGTGCACGTATGCACCCAACACGTTGATGGCAAGGTTGAACATGTGGCAGACGACAAAGAGTACAACGCCAATGACCATGCCGAACACGCCTGTTTCCCATACCATGGAAATCAACTGGTTGAACACCATGCCGATAACGCCTGTTGCAAGGCCCATACCAAACAAACGCATGTAACTGAGCAAGTCACTCACCCAGCTTGTGATGCCGTACAAATCGCCCAAACCCTTTGTCAAACGCTTGATGGGGTTTTTACGATCTCTACCTGCCATGAGTAAAATGATGACCACACCTACAATTGCCATGTATTGACCTACCATTGCTGTTTGAGGAATCAAAAGCAACATTAAGCCAAGGAGCAATATGAACCAAGAAAATTGGTCCGATATGGCAGCCACCACATCCCCTTTTTTGATGTTCATATAGGCGGCGACAAAAAGGCCTGCAAACAAGTGCAACGCACCTACGCCGATACAAACAATCATGACAGTAAGTGAATCCCCTACAGGGTCCAGCAACCATAACTTTCTGGGCAATGGGTTAAACCCAAAGAATGTGTTGTAGATGACCCCCCAAATGACTGTGGCAAGCCCGCCCCATGCCAAGAGGTTGAGCATCTTTGCATTTTCAAACTTTATCTTTTTGATTTTGATAAAGAGTGGAATAAACAGTGCCATCAAAATGCCATACCCTGCATCAGACACCATCATACCAAACAAGCAGGCATAAAAAGGTGCCATAATGGCAGTGGGGTCATACGACCTGTACGCTGGCATTGCAAACCCTTCAATAACGCTTTCAAAAGGCGTTGCTGCACGGTTGTTTTGCAACTTGATGGGAGGCTCCTCGCTGTCTAATGGCTCTGTAAATTCAACAGAACACACAGGAGAAATACTCATCAATTTCTTTTGCGCTTTTTCTTCCAGATGAGCTGGTATCCACCCTGTGACATAGAATGCACTTTGAGTGTCTGCCGTTTTCTTTTCTGTTTGAAGACGCACAACCTTGACTTGGAGCTGATCATAAAGCAATTTTAAGTCTGGCAAAGATTGTGCAATGTTCTGTGTTTGCTTTTCCATGTCCAGCTTTTCCTGCTCCATTTGCTCCATTTCTTTTTTGATTTCTTCAATGGCTTGTTTAGGCGTTTGCGTAGGTTCTAACTGGGCAAACACTTCTGCATTAAACCCTGCTGAAACCAACACTTTTTCCATTTCTTCTGCGCAGGATACATGCGCCACAGCCATCACAGCTGCATTTTCCCTCTGCTCCCCTACAAGCGTTAAGGTGGCAGGGTTTGCTTTTACAAACTCCTTTACGCTCTCTAACGTTCTTTGAGGCACAAGCCCAATGAAGGTGCGTACAAAACGCATACTTTCTATTTGGGCTTTGGTAATATCCAAGTCCGTCCAAAGTTCAAGCTGGTCTAAATATGCTTGACTTCGAGTTTGAATGCCACGCATTTCACCTAATCTTTTTTCAAAAGCTTCAAGCTTTGAAACAAGTGCAAAAAGTTCGTCTTCTTTTTTGAACACCTCGTCTGCATCTTCTTGAGATACTTCTGGGAGACATCCAAACATGGCTTTGCCCGCCGTGTCGTACTTTTTGACTCTGTCAATCGCCCACGCCAAGCGCTGGACTTTTGCATTGCTTATTTCCAAGTCTTTTGAAAAAGTATTTGAGAATTCTTTGATCTCTTCAGGCACATCCGTGACTTCAACGCAGCCCATGCGTTGCATGGTGCTCATGAGTTTCTCTTTGTCCTTTTTGAGGGCAATCAGAGAAATACGTTTCATCTTAACGATTGCCATTTGATATTATCCTCTCAAATACAAAACTTGCTGCCTTGTCGATATTCAAGTGCGCCTTTTGCGCCATATCTTCAATCTCTTTTTTCTTGCTGTCAAGATTAGAAGATATTTCCTTTTCTATCACAGACTGCTTTTTGTTTATTTCGTCTTGATATAACACGCGCATTTCCTGCTGGTAAGCACGTTCTTGCTCCATGCAGGCTTCTTCGACGGACTTGATCATTTCACGGCTTTCTTGCAAAGACTTTTGCTTTTGTTCTTCCGCTTGTTTTTCAGCCGCGCTGATTTCCTCCATCAGTTGCATCGGCATCTGATCTACCTCCTTTTCTTATTTGGTGCCAAACAGACGGTCGCCTGCATCGCCCAGACCGGGAATGATATATCCATGATCGTTTAAGCATTCATCCAAAGCAGCCACATAAATGTTGACATCAGGATGTTCTTTGCTCACTCTTTCAATGCCTTCTGGCGCTGCAATCAAGTTCACAAGGCGAATTTTGGTGCAACCACGTTTTTTGATAAAAGAAATAGCTGCTGCCGCACTGCCACCCGTTGCAAGCATAGGGTCGAGCACAATGAGTTCACGGTTTTCTGCATCTTCGGGTAATTTGCAGTAATATTCAACAGGTTCCAAAGTTTCAGGATCACGATACAGCCCAATGTGACCAACTTTTGCATTGGGAATTAAATTCATGATACCATCCACCATGCCAAGGCCTGCACGCAAAATTGGAATGATGCCAATGGGTTTGCCTGCGAGCATTTTGGTTTTCATAATTTGAATGGGCGTTTCCACATCCACTTCTTCTGTGGGCAAATCACGTGTTACTTCGTACACCATCAACATGGAGATTTCGTCCAAAAGTTCACGAAATTCCTTGCACCCCGTATTTTTGTCACGCATAATGCTCAATTTGTGTTGAATAAGAGGATGGTCGAAAACATGTACCTTGCTCATAAGTATCCTTCCTTTCATTTTCTTCTTTTTTATATTTATTTCAATATTTCGATAAAAGATGAACGAAAATTTGTTCAACCCATACCACGGTATATTATAG
>CAYTPJ010000078.1:7328-9638 GCA_964439755.1 uncultured Oscillospiraceae bacterium | reverse complement strand
GTTGCCCTGCTTGCAAGAATGGCACACGGATTTGTTGTAGCAACTGCAAGCACATGTCGTATGAAAGTGGCGTGTGGTATTGCAACCATGCTAAAAACAGAGCATAATTAAGTATTTTTAAACTGTATTTTTTAAAATCATGCGCAAAAACAGGGCAGGGCAAGAAAGAAATTTTTAGTAAATATTTGAGTAAAAATATCGAATTTTAAAAAACAACGCTTGACAAAGGTGCGCAACTCGTGTATAATACGAGAGGTAAGAAGGAGCTGCCCGCTTCTCTCCGTTTGCGAACATGTTTTGCACGGGTCATGGCATCAAGAGTAAGGCGATTTATGCGCTTTGAAATTTTGTTGGCGGGTGGTTTCATCCGCCGACTTTTTATTTTTATGGAGGTGCATCGACATCAACAACGAAATGCAAATCAATGAGGAAATCCGTGACCGCGAAGTTCGCCTGATCAGCGCTGAAGGCGCTCAGTTGGGCGTAATGGCTACACGTGAGGCGCTCACCTTGGCAGAAGAAGCAGGGCTTGACCTTGTGAAAATTGCAACACAAGGCGCACAACCCGTGTGTAAGCTTATGGACTATGACAAATATCGCTATGAGCAATCAAAGCGTGAACGTGAAATGCGTAAAAATCAAAAGATTGTCGCAATCAAAGAAGTTCAGCTTTCTGCTACCATAGAAGAAAACGACGTGGCGGTGAAAGCCAAGAATGCCATCAAGTTCCTCAGTGAGGGCGATAAAGTCAAAGTGGCAATTCGCTTCCGTGGCCGTCAAATTACTCACTCCGAAATCGGTCTTCGAGTAATGCAAGACTTCATTGAGCGCACCAAAGAGGTGTCGACTGTCGAACGCCGTCCTTTGATTGAAGGCAGGAACATGTTTATGATTCTTGCTCCCAAGGCGGAAAAAGCAAGCAAGGCAGAGCGCATTGCGAAAGCAACGCAGAATGCCAAGCAAGCTTAACACAAATCCCGGAAGGAGGAGTTTTTAAAATGCCTAAGCAAAAAACACACCGTGGCGCTGCAAAACGTTTTTCCTTAACTAAAACAGGTAAGGTGAAACATAAGAGAATGAACGCCGGCCACATCTTAACCAAGAAAACCACCAAGCGTATTCGTCATATGCGTAAGGGCGACATGCTACAAAACAAGGCAGAAGCTGCAACAATTCGCAAGCTTCTTCCGTACAAATAAGCCAATCGCTGGCAAGGAGGAGAATTATCAATGGCACGTATTAAAAGGGCTGTCAATGCCCATAAAAAGCGCCGCAAGGTGTTTAAGCTGGCGAAAGGCTACTTTGGTTCTAAGTCCAAGCAGTATCGTACAGCAAGTGAACAAGTTCGTCGTTCACTGCGCTATGCTTATGTAGGTCGTAAGCTCCGTAAGCGTGATTTCCGTCGTTTGTGGATCACACGTATCAACGCAGCCGCTCGTATCAACGGTTTGAGCTATTCTCAGTTCATCAATGGTCTTAAGAAAAAGGGCATTGAAATCAACCGTAAGATGCTTGCTGACATGGCGAACAATGACGCAGCAGCTTTTGCTCAGCTCGTTCAGATGGCTAAGGAAGCCTAATAAAGCATTTTGAAAAGGTAATGGATGAAAAGCGTACTTTGTATGCACCTTCTCCATTGCCTTTTTTTACAAGTATGGATATTTGGATGTATTAAAGGGGCACCATGCTGTATATTGACCATATTTCTTTTCCGAACGAAGATGTAGAGTGGCAATTTCGGGTAGATGAAAAGCGCACGTGCTTTAACACCATGTACCCTTTTTTTACGTTGTCTAAAAAGCAATTGACACGGCTGGATTTTGAGCCTTTGACGATCTTGGCAGGAGGGAACGGGTGTGGTAAAACAACGGCGCTCAATGTGATTGCGCAAAAGCTCTCCTTGATGCGCACCACACCTTTTAATAGGTCCTCTTTTTTTGATGATTATGTGGCGCTATGTGATGTTCAAATAGAAGAAACTGTGCCAGATGAAAGCAAAATCATTACAAGCGATGACGTGTTTGAGTTCATGCTCGATTTAAGAAAAACCAATCAGGGCATTGATGCACGGCGAGAGGATTTATATAGAGAGCATGAGGCGCACCAACATCAAAATGTGCGTGTGCGTTCCTTAGAAGATTATGATGCTTTAAAACGTCAAAACGAGGCACGAAGAAAAACTTTGTCCTCCTTTGTGCGTGACCATGTGGAAAAAAACATTGTGGAACAGTCCAACGGCGAAAGTGCGCTGTATTATTTTAAAGAGCGTGTGCAAGCAGATGCGCTGTATCTGCTCGATGAGCCTGAAAA
>CAYTPJ010000078.1:0-7228 GCA_964439755.1 uncultured Oscillospiraceae bacterium | reverse complement strand
TGTTATACCACAAACATTTCCATGTCCATCGTGGGCAATTTACCCCCTCTTTTGTTTGTCACATTCCGTGAATTGTACAACGTGTCCTACACGCAGTTGGGGTTGCTTGTGCTCATCAACTTTGTAACGCAATTGGTGGTGGACTTGATTTTTTCTTTCTTTTCGCATAAGTTTAACATTGAAAAAACAGTCAAGGGCATTCCCCTCATCACGGCTATTGGGCTTTTGGTGTTTGCACTTTTTCCCTTGCTTTTTAAAGCGTATGCGTATACAGGCATTGTGGTGGGCACCGTGATATTTTCAGCCTCGGCAGGGCTTTGCGAAGTGCTCATCAGCCCTGTTATTGCAGCGCTCCCTGCCAAAAATCCTGCTCGTGAAATGAGCAAACTGCACTCTATTTACGCATGGGGCGTAGTGGGTGTGGTACTCTTTTCCACCCTCTTTTTGCTCCTTTTTGGAAAAGAAAGCTGGCATATTCTGGCGCTCATTTGGTTGATTATCCCTCTTTTATCCTCTATTCTATTTTTAAACACCTCTTTGCCTCCCATGCAAACGCCTGAAAAAGCAAAAGGCGCACTCAAAATCATGTTTAATAAAAATATGCTCTTTTGTATGCTCATGATTTTTTTAGGAGGTGCAAGCGAGTGCTCCATGGCACAGTGGGCATCTGGGTATCTTGAGAAAGCCATGGGCATCACCAAAGTGTTTGGCGATGTGTTTGGCGTTGCCATGTTCGCTGTGATGCTTGGTTTGGGGCGCACGTTGTACGCAAAAAAAGGCAAGCATATTGAGCATGTACTCTTTTACGGTGCAATTGGCGCATTTTGTTGTTACATACTCGCCATCTTTACTTCTGTGCCCTTTATTGCCCTTTTTGCTTGTGCGTTCACAGGGTTTTTTACTTCCATGCTTTGGCCAGGAAGCCTTGTGGTGGCAGAAAAAAAGGTGCTCCATGGAGGGGTTGCCATGTATGCACTCATGGCAGCAGGGGGCGACTTGGGGGCATCTGTTGCGCCACAGCTTGTGGGCACAGTGACAGACCTTGTAGCACAAAGCACGTCAGCGCTTTCTTTTGCGCAATCGCTCCATCTGTCGCCTGAACAATTGGGCATGAAGGCAGGGTTGCTCTGTGCCTCATTTTTCCCTCTGTGCGCTATTTTCGTGTTTATGGCTTTAATTAAAAAGAAAAAAGCGTAAAGCACAAAGTTGTGTCATTACGCATTAAAAAAATGTATTTTACAATATATATTTTCTAAACAATTTGCCCTCTTGTTCATTGAGCATGAGGGCTTCTTTATACCCTGCTTGCTTCACATAAAAAAGTGCATCATCAAAGTGTGTGTCTATGAGGTCTGCCCTGTGGCAGTCGGAAGAAATGAGGATTTCGCCTCCCATTTTTCTAAACTCGTGCAACAAATGCAGTTCGGGATAAGGGCAAGGCTGATTAGAGCGTGCCATGCCTCCTGTGTTGATTTCAAGCACACACCCTTTTTTGTACACGCATTGAAGGGCTGTGCGTGCAGGGGTCAAATATTTGTCGCATTTTGTGTCTATCATTTGCCTCAACTGCTTTAAATGCAGGTCAAAGTGTGCCACAATGTTTGGAGGGGTGGCGCACACCATTTCACACAGTGTATCGTAATATTTTTTGGAGAGTGCATACACATCGTTGAAAAACGTGTGCTGGAGCAAGTGCAACACGCCCTCTTTACTGCCGTCCACAGGGGCAAAATGCTGTTCATTGTCTAAAATATAGTGCACAGAGCCTAAAATATAATCGTATTCTCTGCAATCGCTTTTGCAAAATGCATCTCGTTCAATGCCCATATAGAGCTTTATCTTATCTTGATATGCTTTTTTTAATCGTTTAAACTCTGCCGGATATGCTTTTTCTTTTTCTGCTTGGAGTACCGTTTGGTCAAAATTTTGTACAGCGTGGGGTGTAAAACCCAAGGATACAAAGCCCTTGGAAAGCGCACTTTGCACCATGTCTTCCATTGTGCTTTTGCCGTCACAAAACTGTGAATGTGTGTGTGCGTTGGATAAAATCACTTGTGTCCTCCTCCTTTGTGCAGTTTTATTATAGCATTATAGAAGGGTTTTTTCAAGAGGCGCAGGAGGAATAAATGGATATTGCATTGCGCAAAGGGCTTGCAAAAATATCCCCTGAGGGTCGTCCAAACACAAAAAAACGCCCCCTTTAAGAGCGTTTGTGCCTTTAAAGGGGGAGAATGGGGATTTATGGGGGTAAGGTAATGAAGAAAAGGAAATCAAATGACAAAAGAAAACATAGTCTTGCGAAGTTTTAGCACTTTAGTTTGCAATTTTTCCATCCGAAATCGTTATGATTCTATCACAGGCATTGGCAACAAATTCTTCATGTGTTACGATAATGATGGTTTTTCCTTCTTGATGGAGTTGCTTAAAAATATTCATAATCATTTCAGCGTTTGCTTTATCCAGAGCGCCTGTGGGTTCATCTGCTAAAATAATTTCCGGCTGATTTACGAGCGCACGTGCGATGGCAACACGTTGTTTTTCGCCACCTGAAAGCTTGGATACTTTTTTCTTTGCCAAATGTTCAATCCCAAGTTGTTTCAAGCGCTCCATAGACATTGCATCAATAAGCGAAAGTTTTGTATGGTTAAACAGTAGAGGAACTGCAACGTTTTGAAGTGCGTTATCATCTTCTATCAAAGCAAAATGTTGCAACACAAACCCGATTTTTTGGTTGCGAATTTTGGATAATTGAGCAGGAGAGGCTTTTGTGACATCCATTCCATCCAGTAAATAATGCCCTTTGCTCGGCTTATCCAAGCATCCCAAGAGGTGCAATAGCGTTGATTTGCCCGATCCAGAGGCTCCTTTGATGGCAACCAGTTCGCCTTTATCTATGCTCAGGTCAATGCTTTTTAATACGTGAACAGCTTGATCACCACGTTGAATGTTAAAAGATTTTTCTATGCCACTTAATTGAATATACATATATTCCTCCTTATTCTCCTTGTTGTAGCTCTTTTAGAGCCTCTGAAATATCAGTTTTCATAAGCTTGTGCAAAAATACTGCATCGACTGAAAGAAATGTGATGAAGATATACATGAAGGCAATACCAAAGAAAATGGTTTTACGTAGGGGCGTCATCCACTCAAGCATAAGCAACCCCAATTGACCACAAACCATTGTAAGTGCTGACATTAAAATGATCAATATTCCGATACGGCACAGCTCTGTTGCTATGATGTTTTTCCAATTCATGCCTGTTAAATAATATACAGTGAACATATATTGGTTGTGCATTGATTGAATAACGCTATTGCTTAATATACATGTGAATGCCAACATAAAGAATACAACAAATGTGATGACACCAGCATGAATTGAGATATTTGTTTTTGCCGTATAGTTTGATATTAAATGGGTCATGCTTGATATCTCGCCATATTTATTCCAAGATTGCGTTGCTTTTTGTATGGTTGCATCTGTTAAATTAGGTTGTAAAAACAAGATTAGATTTTTCGAGGTGGGTGCTTCATTTAATTCTGAAATAGCGGCATTATCTATAAAATCTTTTTCACGCAAAATGATCACAGGCTCTTTGGCAATAATATAACTTGCTTGAAAGTAAGCAGGACTGGCTGCACCTAATGGAAAAAGATATTGCAAAGGTTGTTTGAGCATGCCTATAATCACAATGCGAACTTTCTGTTTCCAAGGCATGCTGACCTCTACTTCACTACCAATTTTTAAGCCCATATCAGCCGAAACAACAGCAGGTATTGCAGGGCTATTGTCCTTTATATAATTGCTAAACCAAATGCCGTTTTGTAACCTTGGCGAATAATTTTCAATCACAGCTTGATTGTAAAGTGCCAAATTATATATCGTATTGTCATAATGTATGAAGCTTGATTTGACCTGCCCTATGGCATTGATGTAGGGGGAGGATAAGAGTTGAGCGTTTACATGATCAGGTGAATAATAATCAAAAGTTGAAAGCACAACAGTATCCTTGCAGGGTAATTCGTTCACAGCACGGACACTGTCATACCGATCTCCAATAAATACAAAGACTTGCGCAAGCATACAAATGGAAATAAGGACTTGTAGAAGAAGGATGCAGTTTGCTAACTTTCTTTTCCACAAAAGCATAAAAGCAATACTTATTGTATGCATGATTTAGCCACTCCTTTCTTTATTTTAAATTTTTTGCACTGAATAAAAACTTATGCGATCTAATGCAAATAATAATGAGCGTAAAGGATAATAGTGCAAAATAGATCATGATATGCAAGCCCCATGGTAAAGGATGGATAAGCTCGTTTGACACAAAATGTGTGAAAAATATGGTCAGGCAACTTGCACATAAATAAGCCATGGTGACCAATATAAATGCATTGATGAGCAACATAACCACAATTTGTATGTTGTGCGCACCACAAATCATGTAAACACGGTAACGTGGGAAATCCCTTTTTAACCAGTGAATAAGAACATCAATTAAGCTCATTAAAGCTAAAATAATGATGAATGTTGATGCTGTAACAGTATTTATATAATCATGTATCGCTTGATTTTGGTTTGTGAGTGGCAAAGAGAGATTGTCTATATTATGATGGGCATTTATTACATGGTTTATATGTTCAACTTGTTCAGGTAAAAGCAGGGAGGAAAAAATACAACGAAACCTCGATGGTACCAAATGGATATCAAGAAAAGCATTCAGGGGTAGAGTGATGGAGGTGGGGAAGGGTGTACTATATGCAGTGTCTGATGAAAGTTCTGACGGATAGTCATAGTAATAATTTCCGACAGCTTTGAAGGGACGTTCGTTCACTATAATGCCAGTTTCCCATACACGATCCATTTGTTCAAAGGGCAAACTGCTTATATAGGAGGTTCCAAGCAAAACGACATTTGCACCACTGTTCATTTCCTCCATTGTAAAAAAACGACCACACGGAGTATGCCACACCTCTTTTTTCAGCGTTACATCCCAATAAACGCCCGAATAAGTTTCATTAGATAAGGTAACAACGCCGAATGGAGGAAGGCTCGAATTGTTTTTCAATTCATTGTATATATTTTCTATCGTCGCAGGATCATTGCATTCAAAATAGAGCACCTGGCTTGAATCGTACACGGAGGCGCTGTCTATATAGGAACGATATCCTCTTTCCTGAATGAAAAGAATGCTGATAAATATACAGGTCATACATGTGAAAGTAAGGATAAAGTAGGACGAATATGTGCGAAACAGATTTTTAAAGCTACGCAAAGCAATGTATATCATTCGTGTCCCCCTTTTTTGCAAATGATGAATGAACAACAAATAACCCTATATAGTATATATGAAGTAAACACTTTTTGTCAATTGTTTTTAAGATACGCAGGAGGAAATAATGGATATTGCATTGCGCAAAAGGACTTGTAAAAATATCCCCTGTGGGTCGCACAAACACAAAAAAACGCCCCCTTTAAGAGCGTTTGTGCCTTTAAAGGGGGAGAATGGAGGTTTACGGGGGTAAAGAAATGAAAAAAAGGAAAACAAATGAAGAAGAAAGGGAGATAAATCATGAAATATGCTTATAAAATAAACTTAGTCTTCCGGCTCCAACAGCCCCAAGTTGCCATCTTTTCTTAAATAAAGCACATTGGTGCGCTCTGTGTCCATATTGACAAATACAAAGAAACTGTGGCCTAAAAGTTCCATTTGAAGGGCGGCATCTTCCACAGACATGGGGCGCACAGTAAAGGTCTTGTTCTTGACTACTTTGCGTTCGCCTTCGCCATATACAGAAGCATCTTCGATAAATTCGGGCGTTTCGTCCGTGTACGCATCTTGACGCAATCTCTTTTCAAGCTTGGTACGGTGGCGCAAAATCTGCTTTTCTAATTTAGCAAGTGCCCTGTCAATGCTCATAAACATATTGTCATCACTGGAAGATTCGGCGCGCAGTGTGGCGCCACTGAGTGGTACGGTGATTTCACATATACGCTCGTTGCGCTCTTTGCGCAAACGCACAAACATCTCTGTATCCTTCTTTAAATACCGTTCCATGGTGCTCGTTTTTTTGGTAATCCGATTGGTAATGCCGGGGGTCACAATCATGTTTTTTGCTGTAATCGTTGTTTTCACTTAGGTACAACTCCTCTCAAGTTTTGATTTTCTGTCAGCGTCTTTTACGCCTTGTCTTGCTTCTCGTACTCTGTATTGTATTATTTCGACACAAAAAGGAAAACTCCTTCTTTTAAAATATAATTTTTGGAAATTATTAAAACAAAAAATACAGTGTGCACAAAAACGCTTGGAAACTCTTTTTTTCAAAACATATACCCCCTATCCTGTCCTATTAAATATTACAAATATATTACAAAAACATTGCGCAAATGTTTCACTGTTTTCCATTTTATACAACAATTGTAAAATAATTTTCGCATACATTGACATAAAATGATAAATGTGGTATGATATTAGTGTTATTAATACATAACGAAAGGACTGATTGATAATGAAAAAACTTATCATTTGCCTCATGGTGACTCTTTTGGCGATTTTCCCTCTTTTTGCGCTTGCACAATATGCAGAAACAAACTCTGTAAACTTGCATTTGCGCCAAGAACCCAACATTGAAAGCCACATCATCAACTCTTATCGCAATGCTACTTATGTAGAAGTGACAGGGGAAGAAGTAAACGGCTATTACCCTGTTCGTGTAGATCCCTATGGTACAATGGGCTACATGGCTGGTGAATATCTTATTTTAGATGACGGCACAATGGGCAATTGGGGCGTTGTAGTGGGTGGCAGTTTGCACCTTCGCAGTCATCCCTCTTTAGAGTCTACCGTGCTCGCAACATATAGAAGCAATACTCCTGTTGAAATCTTAGCGCAAGACGGTGAATTTTACTATGTGCGTATTCAAGGCGAAACCTTGGGCTACATGGATATGGAATATATCCAATTGGTCAACGGTTGCCCTGCTCGTAATGTATGCGTAATGGTGGGGGAAGACCACCGTGCAAACTTCCGTTCCGAGCCTTCCTTGAGTGCAGGCATTTTGGGTAGTTACGTAGATGGCACGTATGCACAACTGCTTGTAAATGGTAGAAACTGGTGCAAACTCATCATCAATGGTCAAGTGGGCTACATGGTGAGCGACTATGTATCTCTTCACCAAGTGGCTGACCATGTGAAGCCGGATGGCGATCACAAAATCGGCACAGGCG
>CAYTPJ010000077.1:4692-9671 GCA_964439755.1 uncultured Oscillospiraceae bacterium | reverse complement strand
GTTTTGTATATTGTGCATAGAAAAAAATTGCGTTTTTTCGACAAAGAAAATAAAAAATTATGCACTATTGTATTTTTTATGTATTTTAAATGATGTAATTCACAGAAAAATGTTTTTATCGATTGACTTCCTGTAAAATATGTGATAAAATGGAACAGCTAAAACAAATTATGGAGATATTTTATATGCGAACAGAGGTTGAACAAAAAAAGCAAACACGCAAGCTTCAAAACAAGCTTCGCTGGAGAACGGACTGCCCACTTCTGCTTATGGCAATACCTGGAATTTTATTCTTCTTTTTATTTCACTACATGCCTATGGTCGGCTCTCTTTTGGCATTCAAAAATTTCATTCCTCGCTTGGGCATTTTTGGAAGTAAGTGGATTGGGTTTAAAAACTTTGAATTTATGTTTCGCAACAAAACATTTTGGTTGACCATTAGAAACACGCTCACATACAATTCTGTGTTTCTCGTGTCGGGCATTTTGTTTCCCATGGTGCTTGCTATTTTGCTCAATGAAGTGCGCTCCAAAAAAGCTGCACGCATATATCAGAGCTTTCTCATTATGCCACACTTTATCAGTTACGTGGTCGTGTCCATCATTGTGTTTGCTGTACTGAGTGCAGACAGTGGCATCATCAGCCATTATATGCGAAGTATAGGCCTTCGCCCTATTGCATTTTACAGCGATCCTAAATACTGGCCCTATTTCCTCTTTATCATATACACGTGGAAAGGCACAGGGTATGCTTCTATCATTTACTTGGGCACCATTACAGGAATATCGGATGAATATTATGAAGCAGCCGTTATAGATGGCGCAAACAAATGGAAACAGATTTTGCACATCACGATTCCTTTTTTAAAGCCCATGATTGTTATTCTTGCCATTATGAAAATTGGCCATTTCTTCCATAGTAACTTTGATTTGTTCTATCAAGTCCCCCTCAACTCGGGGCAATTGTACAAGGTCACCAACACGGTGGATGTGTACGTGTATAATACACTCAAGGATTCTAACAACGTTTCCCTATCTTCTGCTGTCGCTTTTGTGCAAAGCGTGTGTGGCTTCTTGCTCGTTATGACAACGAATGCCATTATTCGCAAAATTGACGGCGATTTAAGTATGTTTTAAGGAGTGTGTTATTGATGCAAAAGCGATTTAAAAGCAAACGTGGCCCTTTACAAATATCGACAGGGCCCAACGTGATCATCAACATTATTTTATTCATTGGGGCGCTATTTTGCCTGTTACCTGTGTTGCTCATTTACATCACTTCTTTTACAGCAGAGCAAGCCATCATCAAAAATGGTTTCAGCTTGTTTCCTGCTGAATGGAGCACAGCCGCTTATGAAATGCTCTTTGATGAGAGTTTAGAGCGCATTCTTGTAAGCTATCGCAACACGCTTGTGCTCACGGTGTTGGGGACCACGGGTGGGTTGCTCGTTATGACCATGTTTGCGTACGCCATTTCACGCCGTGAATTTCGTTTTCGCCGTGTGCTCACCTTTTATGCTTACATGACGATGCTCTTTTCTGGTGGTTTGGTTGCTTCATACATTGTAAACACGACCATTTATGGCTTGAGAAACACGTTTTGGGTGTTGCTTTTGCCAGGCATGTGCAGTGCATATAATATCATTGTGCTTCGTACTTTCTTTATGTCTTCGGGCACAGAGTCTTTAATTGAGGCAGCAAAGATTGACGGTGCCGGGGAGTTTAGAATTTATTGGCAAATTATACTGCCCATTTCAAAGCCTGCTCTTGCGACCATTGGCTTGTTCTTAGCCATTGCATATTTTAGCTCATGGTTTAACGTTATGATGTACATTGACGATTCTTCTAACTGGACAATACAGTATGTGCTCCAACGCACCATGATGGACATTCAAACACTGCGTGATAACCCCGACTTTGCAAACTCGGAAGAAGGCATGGAACTTTTGTTATCCTTGCCCAACGAGTCTGCAAAAATGGCGCTTACAGTGATTTCTATGACGCCTGTACTGCTCTTTTATCCCTACTTCCAAAAGTATTTTATCAAAGGCTTGACATTGGGTGCGATCAAAGGCTAACCCATATCAATCAGATGGATTGTGCGTTGAACCACGCATAAAACATAAAATAAAAGGAGGACTTGTTTCATGAAAAAACTATCTCTGTTCCTTGCTCTACTGCTCATTTTTTTGAGCGCATCCACTGCTTGGGCATCTGAAATTGACCCCAGCAAGCTCGATCCATACGAAATCGTATGGTATACCGTAGGCTCTGAAGAATCCAATGATGCACACGTCATGGAAAAAATCAATGAATACTTGACAGAAAAATTCAACTGCACGCTCAAACTTGTACGTGGTACATACAAAGAAACAGTTGAAAAAATCAAACTGCTTGTTTCTGCCTCAGAACCTTTTGACCTTGCACTTGTAACAGCTGATTATTCAAACTTTGTTGCAATGCAGGCACTCTATCCCTTGAATGATTTGCTCCAAAAACGTGGCTCTGCCATCATGGAAAAATGGCCAGCAGCGCTTTGGCAAGCAGTGAATATGAGTGGAGAAGTTTATGCCATTCCTACACATAAATTTTCTTGCTCTCACTTGTATTTTGCTGTGAGCATTGACCAGGCAAACGCTGTCAACGTAGACACATCATGGATTCATGATGACAAGTTGGACAAAACTGCAAAATGGAAGGCTTTCATGCAATATTGTAAAGATATGAAGGCTGCTAATGCAGGTACAAATGGCTATGTGACGAGCCTTTCCAACAGCGTTTTCCAAGCATTGTATCCCTATGAAGGGCTTACAGGCAACAGCATGGACCCCATCGCTTGCATCATCGGTGATGATTCTTTTGCAAACAAAGAACACAACAAAGTGTTCAATATCTATGATACCCCTGAATTTGCACAATTCTGCCGTGATGCGTATGAATTGTCAAAAGCAGGCTGCTTGCCCCTTGACCCCGATACAGGCGCAAAGCTTGCAAACAACGACCCCGCTTGCCCCATTCAAGACTCTATGGCTAAGCGCTTGAGTGGATATGAAAAAACATACGCTCAGGACTTGGAAGCATACTTTGTAAACTATGCATACCAAACCACAGACAAAATTTACGGCTCTATGAACTCCATTTCTGCCACTTCTAAAGATCCAGAACGTGTCATGATGTTCCTCAATGCAATTTGCGAAGATCAGGAATTTGCAAACCTCGTAGCATATGGTATCGAAGGGGAAGACTGGAACCGTAACGAAAATGGCCAAATCCAGAAAGTAAAGCCCAACACATGGTTCTTGCATACAGCATACTATCCAGCTTTCATCGTGGCTGAACCAGACAGTTCCTTGCCTACGAACATGGTGGATTTGTATAACGAATTTGCAAAGACGCTCGTACCTTCTGATAACTTGGGTTTCTCCTTTGATGAAACACCTGTTATGACAGAGCTTTCTGCTGTTCGTCAGGTGACTGCTGAATACGTAAAGCCCTTGTGCTCTGGCCTTTCTGACCCTGATGTGTATCTCCCTGAATTTTTAGAAGCGCTTAAAAATGCAGGCGTAGACGCCATCCAAGAAGAACTTCAAAGACAAGTAGATGCTTTCCGTGCTTCTGCTAAATAAAAAAATTGCTCGGACAAAAACTGTCCGAGCTTTTTCATGCACTTTTTTCATGCATTGAACGTATTATAGCTGAATAGGGCTGAGCCATGCACGCTTGCCCTCTGCATCTTCTATCATTACACGCACATATTTTTGAAAGCGCTGGCGCTGTATTTTATACGTGCCCTGCGTGATGTTTTCGCCCACAATCACTCTGTCTGACCCCCATGGCAATTCGGAGGGGAATATCATCGTCTTTACAGGGGAACATGTGACAGTGAGTTCATCGCCGTTTAATTCCACCTTTTTAAATTCTGGGCCTTGCGTTGCGTAAAAATCTCCTTTGCGCAATGCATCTTTAATGCTTTCTTCTGTGTTTTCCTCTGCATATAACATGATGTAGCTCTTGCACTCGTCCCCTTCATAGTAGTGCGCATCATCTGCTGCAATCAAGGGCAACAATTGCCCTGCTGCTGCACACATATCGAGCACATTAGAGCTGTCTTGCCTTTCTAAATTCCACGGAATGTTGCTTACAGTATTGTAAATTTCTGCGCCACAGATGCCCTGAAAGCTTCGTATAACATCGGGGGTGTTTAAGGACCATGCAGGGTGTGCCAATATGGCAACGCCCCCCATTTGGTTGATGGTGTCAATGGCTTTTTGGGGTGCATCAAACCTTTGAACAGCTTCTCCAATTTCTTGTGGCACGCCTACACCAATGATGTGTACCACTTGGGAAACCAAATTAAAATCAAACTCAATGCCTTGTATGCACAGCATGCCGTTTCTGTTGCATGTTTGGGTGGTCACTTTTCTATGGTCCGTAATCACCACAAAATCATAGCCATGCTGTTTATATATACTGCATGCATCCTCTACCGACTTGCGTCCATCGCTCAATGTGGTGTGCATGTGCGTGTTGCCTTTTAAAAGCTTTCTATTGCCATCCCAAATAATCACTTTGATGTCCTCCTGTTTAAATTGTAAGAATATTATACCATATTTTGTGTGCTTGTTCAACCAATTCACGTGCGAAATTATGGGAAAAAAGGCATAATGCGTGCGCAGGGGCATGTGTTTGTCTGAAAAAAACAATAAAAGCACAAATAATATGCATCTTTTAATAAAACAGTTGAAATGTATTTAAAAATGTGGTAGAATATTTAAGTGCCTTTAAGGGCGCAAAGTTTTGCCACTTGTCTCCGTAGCTCAGCAGGATAGAGCATTCGCCTCCTAAGTGAAAGGCCAGGCGTTCGAATCGCCTCGGGGACGCCATTTATGAAAGCAAGCTCTAAATGGGGCTTGCTTTTTTTAAACGGGGCTTGCTTTTTTTCTAAGATGGGTTTACTTTTTAAAACAAAAAATGCTATTG
>CAYTPJ010000077.1:0-4592 GCA_964439755.1 uncultured Oscillospiraceae bacterium | reverse complement strand
GGGGCTTGCTTTTTTTCTAAGATGGGTTTACTTTTTAAAACAAAAAATGCTATTGTGTGTAAGATCATTTGATAAAAAGGGTGTTGGATATGAAAACAGGAAATGCAAGAAAAATTACAACGCACGATATTGCCGTGATGGGGCTCTTGACAGCGCTTATGCTCGTGCTTGGATATTTGGAAAACATGTTTCCCATCCCACTGGGTGTACCAGGGGTTAAACTGGGCTTGAGCAATGGTGTGTTGCTCTTTGCACTGTACATGATGAATGTGCCGTCTGCGCTCATGCTCATGGTGGTCAAAGTGGTGCTGTCCGGGCTGATGTTTGGGGGCGCAAGCGCTATGATGTTTGCCTTTGCAGGGGGCGCACTCAGTATGCTCGCCATGATTCCCTTGTCCAAGGTCAAGGGCGTGCACATTGTAACCGTGAGTATTGTGGGCGCTGTGTGCCACAACGTGGGGCAAGTGCTCCTTGCGATGATCATTTTAAAAACCTCTAATTTGATTTATTACATGGCTGTGCTCATGCTCATTGCACTCGTTACAGGCACGCTGACTGGCGTGTGTGCAAAAGCTGTGATGTCTCATTTAAAGCACATGAAGTTTATGAAATAAAAACAAAACTGTCGAACATAAATTCGGCAGTTTTTTTGTATACATTTTTTTACAGATTGTTTTATTCGGGCTTTGTGTTTTTCACTAAATACTGAAAAATATCTTGCGCAAGTGGGGCTGCAACACTGCCTCCACTCCCTGCATTTTCAAGCACAATAGAGAGGGCATAGGGGGCATCTTTTTGGGCAATGTACCCCACAAACCATGCGTTGGGGAGCGCTTGACCGTCTACTTCGGAGGAGCCAGTTTTTCCGTGTACCGTGTGCCCAATCAAGGAGGCGGCTTGCCCTGTGCCACTTTTTTCATTGACTACGCCACGCATGGCATCTTGAATAAAGGCGAGTGTTTGTTTATTTTCAAGGGGTGTTTTATACACCTTGGACTGGAAAGTACTGCGCACAGTGCCATCTGATTTATACACTTTTTGAATGAGGCGAGGCTCCATCATAACGCCATCATTGCCAATGGAGGAGGCAATCAAACACATGTGCATGGGGGTGCAAAGCAGTTCGCTTTGCCCTACGCCTGTCCATGCAATCTCCCACTTTGTTCTGTTCTTGGAAGGATATGCGCTGTTTTCTACCACCAAATCTCTAAAGAGGAAATTGTCATCAAACCCAAATTCCATTGCTTGCTTTTTGAGTAATAAATCGGATATCTCCAAAGGAATTTGTGCAAAGGTGTTGTTGCAGCTTTTTATAAAAGCATCACGCAAAGAGATGTTGCCATGCGATACGAGGATGTTTTCCTGCATATTTGTGCCTGCATCTGTAATTACGTGGTCCATTTGATTGTCTGCACGCAATTGCCCTGTGCAGTCAAAGACACGGTCTTTATCTATGCCATTTTGAAGGGCAGCACAAGCCGTGATGATTTTAAAAGTAGAGCCAGGGGCATACAGACCTTGCGTTGCACGGTTGAAAAAAGGCTCAGCAGGGTCGTTTTTGATGTTCTCAATATGCAAAGGGTCAAAATTTGGGAAAGACATGCTTGCAAGCACAGCGCCTGTTTGGTAGTTCATCACCACCACAGCGCCTTTCGGATTTTCTATCCCTGTGTTTTTGACAAGCGTGTGGATGTATTTGGACAATTGGCTGTCGATCGTCAACTGCACTGTGTCGCCCTCTTTGCCATTGCCGTTAAAATACGCATTGAGGCAGTCAAAAAGGTTCATGTTAAAGCCGTATAAATGGGATGCCATAAACGTTTCTGCACCGTGAGACACATGCCCTTTGGTGTCGCTGATCACGTGCACCACGGATTGTCTAATAGCAGGGTCTTGATGGTATATGCGTTCAAACGTGTATGATTTTTCATTTGTTGCACTGTTGATATGCTCTGTTCTTTTGGATTGTGCCAATATCACTTGGTGGGTGTCTAACAATTTGCCTGCCGTCACATTTTGCTTTTTGGTGCGCACATACGTGTTGGCAGAGGAGGAAAACCAGCGACTGCCGTATGTGTTCAAGCTGTATGCGCCATACACAATGAGCAAGGCAAACAAAGAAATGAGCAAAAATGCAATGCGATAAATGTTCTTTTTTGTTTGTTTCATGTGCTTTTTCTCCTTTACGCAAAATTCGCAAGCCGTTTATCTTCTTTGATTTGAGCACGGTTTAAAGAAGCTATGCCCTGCATGATGCCAATGATGCAGAGGGAAGACACCATGGACGTGCCACCATAGCTGATAAAGGGCAAAGTAACGCCTGTTAAAGGAATGAGCTTGATGTTCCCCCCTACGATGACAAACGTTTGAAGGGCAAGGAGCGTAGCACACCCAAGCGCACAAAGGCTGTGGAAGGTGCTGTTTGCTCTGCGTGCAATGGCAATGCCTCTTAAAATAATCGCAAGATATACAAAAAGCACAAGCGCACTCACCACTACGCCAAACTCGTGCGCAATGACAGTAAAAATATAGTCGTTATAAAATTCAGGGATTACGGAAGGGTTGCCCAAACCCAGACCAACACCAAATATGCCCCCATTGGCAATGGCAATCAACCCTTGCACAATTTGGTAGCCTGAATTTTGATAGTCTGCCCACGGATTGAGCCAAATGGATACACGTTTTTTGACGTGCGCAAACATTTGATACCCCACAACGGCGGCGCCTGCGCCCCCCACTGTGCCCAGCCCTACAAGGAGCTTAGAGCCTGTTGCCGCATACACCATGAGCAATGTGACACCATAATATAAGAGCGCAGTGCCAAGGTCTTTTTGGAGCATGAGTATGAGCAACAATGCGCCTGCAAATAAAATGCTGATGACAAATTTGCGCCTTGACATGCAAAATGCAAGGGATAAAATCAAGGATATTTTGACAAGCTCACTGGGTTGAAAGCCAAATCCACCAATTTTAAGCCAGTTTTTAGCGCCATTGATTTCCTTGCCCATTTTAAGGGGCAAAAGAACGAGCACAAGGGAAACAGCCATAAGCAGTACAACAATCCATTTCCACTCCTTGATGTAGCGCACAAAGAGCGCACAAAGGAGCATACACACCACGCCCACCCCATAGTTGAGCGCCTGTGCCATGCCCTTGTCCACATCCAAACGATAGAGCACGAGCACGCCGAGCGCACACAAAAAGTTGGTGAGGGACAAAAGCAACCTGTCCGCAGGGAATAGTTTGGACAAGCCGTTGGACCCGATAAATATAATGAGGGGCACAAAGCCTGCCATATAGAGTGCAGACACTTTGCTGTCTTTAAAATACAAGAGCAAAAAGCCCAAGAAGAAAAAGAGCATAACGCTTGCAATCATTTTTTTACCCAAGGCGCTTTGTCTATTTTTTCTCCTCATCTGAAACCTCCTGATAAGGAATTTCTGACGCTTCATTTTGTGCATCCATTGCTTGGTTTAGGTCATCCACATTGTAGGCATATGCCCACGTCATGTCCATATCCTCTGAATTTTCTATAAAGTCTTCCTCCTCATAGAAGGCATCCTCCACAAAATCCTCCTCTGAAATGTCATCTTCCTTAAAGTGGTGCAACACAGGCACCTCCAAGCCTTGAAACAAGCGAAAGCGAAAGGGTACATCATTTAAAAGCATGACGGAGCCGTGCAAGGCATAGTGTGCGCCAAAAGCCACTGTTTGGTCATCCAGTGTCACATGTGCGTGCTTATTGGGCACCACACGTATGCCTCTTTTTTCTTCAAAACGGAGCGTTACATGTAGGCTTTTTACGCTATGTGACTTGACTCTAATATCACATGCCCTGCTACTGCCCATGGTCGCTTCATGGGGAAGGGGATAGGTGGCATTCGTGTCCAAACGCACAATTTCCCCCACAAGCCCTGCATCGGGCAAAGACTGTATTTCTTTTTTATGGTACATGTGCTCTTTGTACAGCCAAAAATAACTGCGCAACACAATGATAAATAACAATGCAATAAATACATAGCGCATAAATAGCGCTGTAATCTCATAAAGCTCTGGTGACACGGCATTCCCTCCCTCAGCAGTAATACATATAGTATATCACACAATGCCCTCTTTCGTAAACACGTTGGAGATGTAAAATTTTACATAATGCATGAACATTAGAAGTTTTTTATCGTTTATTTTCTTTTCTTTGTTTTTAAATAAAAAAGCTGTGAAACACAGCGTTTGTATTTCACAGCTTGTTTTTTATTTAAGGGCAATACTGCCACATTCAATCAAGGGTGTGTCCCCCAAAAAGTCTGCGTTCTTTTTGCCTTCTTCAATCGTTTGCACAAAGTATTTGTATACGTCTGACTCATAGTATTCTGAATAGGGATAATCTTGTAATTTGATGTCAAAATCCAATGTGATATACCCTTTTTGCTCCAACCCTTTGAGCACAGAGCCTGTGTATTTGATGTCCTCTAACGCATCACTTCTTCTGAACACGAAAACAGGCGTGAGCAAAATGCGTTCAAAGCTTTTTTCTTTCGTGCTCTTTACAATGAATTGCGTCACAGGCAAGTAATGATGCCCATACAGTAAACTCA
>CAYTPJ010000076.1:0-9729 GCA_964439755.1 uncultured Oscillospiraceae bacterium | reverse complement strand
TTGCCCAGCACGTTGCTTTTCGCCCCATGCCGTTCATATTTTTGTATATAAAAACTGCCCATTCCTTTTGGAACAAGCAGTTGTTATCCCTCTTTTTCCATCACTTCTTTGGGATTTTCTACAAAAGGGATTTGGCTTAAAAGCACCTCTTTTGGCACCAAGGTTTCATACGTTTTGAGTGTTTGAGCAACCTCTAATTCATTGACAGGCAAGCTTCGAGCAAGCACAATTTGCACTTTGTTCACATCTAACTTTTTGCCCCCCTTGTAATAGAGATATTGCGCCACTTGTTGCAATCGTTTTTTCAGCCCTTCTTTAAAAAACTGTTCTTTCACTCGCACCAACTGTTCAAGCCCCAACAGTTTGTATTTCATGGCAACGCCACTCGTGTTCCCCGAAAACAGTTCGTCCGTTAAATCGGGCACAAAGGAAAATTTGTGAATATCGTTGCGAAGGGCATTTTTGAGTATTTCTACATCCTGCTCCGTCATACTCCGTGCCAAATATTCAGCCTTACATTCGCTGTCTGGCAAGCACAATATTTTGTCCTCAATCAATTGCCGTGCAGGGCTTCTACCCCATTCATCCGTTTCCATTGTTGCCCCAGTTAAAATGAGCAATGCATCCACAAACTGCTGTTTGTCATTCACTCTGTCTGACTGCAAAATGTCATACGCATCTATGAGGGAAAGCACTTGTTCAAAATCCCCTGTTTCCGTTTCATCATTGAAATACTCAATCATGGGCACATCCCCAAAATAATGCTCTGTCACTATAAAAGGTTGTGCACTTTCCATGTCCTCTAATTTTTCCACCTGATAGGCGAAAATACACGTCTTTGTGTACACGTGCACCAAATACCCACACAAAGCATCTTTTTCATCATACTTTCTCACCATGTGCACGCCAAACATGCTCTTAAAATCTGCGCAATCATCATACACCACAAAGGCACTGTTTGGGTCAAGCCGTGTAAAGCAAGGCTTAGAGCACTCATCGCCGTATAAAAGCTCCACCCCCTTTCCGTACACACTCATATCTTTTGCAAGAAGCACATCTTCTTTTTGTGCATTCTTTTCCTTTAGCGTCTGTAACAGTGCCTCCAGCGTTTGTGTGTTTTGTGCATCTGTTTTATACATCACAGGTTGCCCCATCAAATGCCCTGTTGCCATCGTCACAATGTACTTGGCAAATCCGTGCGATAAACGCACATTAGGAAGCCCTTTTCCCCTTTTCCTGTTCAAAATATCGTGCTGATTTCTATACGCATTTTGAAGCTTTCTGCGCCTTTCTTGCCCACCCATGTGTTCCTCTATCACACTTTTGAGCACCTCCCCTCTTATGCGCCCTCCCCCATATTTTTCATCTCTTATGATCATATTTTGCCTCCTCATTTTCTCGTTTTCGCATATCGCATTAGGCTCTCTCTTTCCAGAGCATACCGAAGTGCATCGATTAAGTGATTGTTCTTGTCCTCCGGCTCGCTGATGGCGTTGCCCTCTTTGTCCTTTTTCCATTGGTACAAGGTCAACTCTTGCTTGAACTGCACACAGCTTGTGTCCACCATCAAATCATGTTGCTGTATAAACTGTATACCATGCACCACGCTGTCTGCCCCCTTTTTGGCAGGTTGCGCCTGCACCCCTCGCATTTGAAGCTCTTTTATGCTCCGAGGCTCTGCGCAATCGCACGTCACCACATTGTGCTGTGCCATTTCTTTCACTTGTTCAGAAAGTAAATCATTTGTAAGCCCTCTTTTAGACATTTCTTTGTACACGTATATCACTTTTTTGTCTTTGTCTATGGAAGCTTTTATTAGCGCACATGGGTCGCTTGAAAACCCAAAATCCAGCCCAAATAAAAACTTATCTTCCCTTTTTTCTTGCTCCTTTAAATCTACAATTTGGTAGTTTTTAAAGATAACATCTCCAAGTACACCCCAATTGCCCAACGTGTACACATTGAAATAGTAAGCGTCCTTTTCGCTCTCTAACGCCCGTTTGTCATCCTCTGTTAAAAACATATTGTCTTTATAAGTGGTTTTTAAAATCAATAAGTTTTCTTGCTCTAACTTTTTCTTTTGTTCATCATAGCACGAAAAGAAATTTGTATACAGCCAGTGCGTTTTATAAATAGGGTTAAAGCTGAGTGTCAATCGCTTTTTATGCTTGCTTTTGCCTCTCAATCTCTTTTCAAGCTGTTTAAAATCCTGATATTCACACTCTGTCGCTTCCTCCATCCAAATGTCCGTGAGTGCGCCACATTTGGGCGTGATAGACTTTACTTTTTCCACGTCATCCAGCCCCAAAAACAATATTTGTGCATCGTTTAATTTGCTCGTGATCAAAAGATCTGTTTTGCTGATTTCAAAATACGCTTTTAACCCCATCCTCGAAATGCTCTTAATGCACTCGTTAAAGCAACTCCCCCTGATTGTTTTTGACACTTTTCTCGTCACTAAGTAGTTGCGCCCTTGAAGCACATCCAGCACGCACCGTGTGGCAAGGAACACGCTTTTCCCACTCGAAGACCCTCCAAAATATATCTGTATTCGGCGATCGTCTAACAAATAGGGGGCATACACATCATTGAGCGCATTTTTGCTCATTTTAATAATTGGCAATCAAATTTCCTCCTCTTTTTTTAGAAAAACGCTTGACACATATTATAATATGTGTTATACATAGTAAATGTAAGTTTAAAAAGGAGCATTATTATGAAAAGAAAAGACACGTATATCTACCCTGCGATTTTTTCCCAAGAAGAGGGGGAAGAAATTGCCGTTGTTTTCCCCGACCTTGATTGCGCAACCAATGGCGAAACTCAAGAGGACGCTTTTAATTCTGCCCGTGAATTGCTTGGCTTGACCCTGTATAGCATGGAATTGGATAACGAGCCTTTGCCTCCTCCTTCCGTGTATAATCAATTGTCTTTAGACAGAAAAGGAACAGTTGTTTTTGTCGATGTTTTCATGCCTTCTGTTCGCCTTGCTCAAAAGAATAAGTCCGTCAGCAGAACCATCACCCTCCCTGCATGGCTCAACGCTTTAGCTGTTGAAAAGAAAGTGAACTTTAGCCAAGCTTTGCAAGAGGTATTGCTGGAACGTTTTAAGTTAAAACAACAATAATCATCCAAACAGGAGCGCATGTGTCGTTCCTATTTTTTTACCCCTTGATTTCAACCACAAAGTCTTGCATTTCTTGCTCCTTTTGTGTTTGCTCTTGCTTGTCCTTCCACGTTTCAGGGCACCTGTTTTTGAGCCACAGCGCTTGCGCCGTCACACTGGGTGCAATGAACATTTCATCAATGCCTTCTTCAAGCGCTTCTTCTTCCACTGCCTTTTTGCCGTTTTCGTATTCCACTTTTTTTAGCTTGTACGTTTTTTTAACAGGCATGGTGTACCCTGTACACTGCTTGTAGAGCGCATCTTCCACCATCAAATCAAATTCTTCTTTTTCCCACGCAAGCGCTTCCTTTATTTGCTCATTTTGTTCCATCAACAGTTCAAGCTCTTTTTTACTGCACTTCATTTTGCGTGCAATTTGGTTGACGGATAAGCCCTTTCGTTTATACCCACGTAGCGTCGTAATGCCCCTTGTGCTCGTCCATTTTTTAAAATCCATGCATTTTCCTCCTTTCTCCTTATTTTGTTGTACAAAAAAAGCGCAACCCATGTGCGCTCCTTTTGCTGACCTTATCATACCATACAACTAAGCGTTTGTAAATATGGAATATTTAGGGAACAAACGTTTCCTTTTTGGATACTTTTTGGATATTTTACATGCTTTTTACATCTTTTCATGTTGACCTCTTGTTATTTTATGGTATAATGGTCATATACCAAGTGACGTTTTATTCGTCAAGGAAAGCGAGGAAACCAACATGAAACCATTGATTATGGCGCACTGTGGCGCATCTGGATATGCACCCGAAAACACACTTGCAGCTTTTAGATTGGCATACCAGATGGGCGCAGACGGCATTGAGTTAGACGTGCATTTTTCCAAAGACCGTCAGGTGGTCGTAACGCATGATGACAATGTAAAGCGTGTAACAGGCTATCAAGGCATGGTAAGTGATTTAACGCTTGAACAGCTTAAAAAGCTTGATTTTTCCAACTTTATGGCAGGCTATAAGGGCGAACAAATCCCTACTTTTGAAGAAGTGCTTGAGTACATCAAAACCACCAATATGATGATCAATGTGGAGCTTAAAACCAACCATGAAAATCCAAATGGTTTGGAAGAAGCCACCCATGCCCTCGTACAAAAATACGAGATGGAAGACAGGATTATCTATTCCAGTTTTAACCACTATTCTTTGCTCCAAATGAAAAAAGTAGCGCCCCACATGCCCTGTGGTGTGCTCTATGATGAAAAGATGGCAATGCCATGGAAATATGCAAAGTCCTTAGGGCTTGATGCCATCCACCCCCATTTCCCCTCCATCAATCAACCCGACTACATGGAAAATTGCTCCAATGAAAATATTTTGTGTAACTGCTGGACAGTCAACCAAAAAAGCGACATTGAAGCCATGCTCCAAGCAAATGTATCTGGCATCATCACCAACTACCCCGATGTCGCCATTGCTTTGCGCAGTCAATTAGATTTTTAATCTCGCCTTATATAAAGCGCTGTGTTGTAGAAATATCTACCACAGCCTTTTTTATTACACCCTTTACATAAAAAATGCAAGTTTTTCCATGCTTTTATCACATTTTAGTTGACTTTTTGCCCCTTCCTTGTTAAAATATAAGTACTATTTTTTGCAGAGGAGGTTTCCAATGTCCATCACTCGAAAAATTTGCCTTTTACTCACCTTACTATGCGTTTTTATAATCCCCTCTGCCCTTCAAGAAGAGAACACGCTTTTGTATCAAAATAGCCGTGAGGTATTTGATACAATAGAAGGGGAAAAGGACAAAATATTGCTTTCCTTTTTAGGGGATATGACCATCGGTTGTAACGTGTACAATCATACAAAGGATAGGTCCATCATACACTATGTAAATCAAAATGGCTATGCATATCCCTTTGAAAAAGTGCATCATGTGCTCAGTCAAGATGATTTAACCATTGGCAATTTTGAAGGTGTACTTCATAATTCAGAAAAAGGCATTAACAAAAAAACGTACAATTTCCGTGCCCCCACAGACTTTGTCAACGTGTTGACCAAAGGGAGCGTGGAAGCTGTTACCTTGGGCAATAATCATACCTCCGATTATAAAAAGCAAGGTTTTGAGAGCACAATCAACACTTTTAATGACAATGGTGTGGAGTGGTTTGCCAACACAGAATATTCGGACAAATCGTATATTTATCAAAAAGACGGTGTGAAAATCGGCTTTGTAGGTGTATACATCTCTTACTTTTGGAAAGAGCATGAAAAAGTGAGAGCAACCATCCAAACGCTCAAAGATGAAAATGTAGATGTAATCATTGCCGTTATGCACGGTGGTGTAGAGTATGATTTAAGGCACGACAAGTGGCAAGAGCGTTTGGCTCTGCGTTTGCAAGAATGTGGGGTGGACATCATTGTAGGGCATCACCCCCATCGCTTGCAAGGGTATGAAGTGATTGAAAACACCCCTGTGTTTTACTCGCTTGGCAATTTCGTGTTTGGTGGCAATTTCAAGCTTCGCTCCACCTACACAGCTGTGCTCCAATTCGCCTTGTCTTTTGATGCAGATAACAAATATATGGGGTATCAAGTGAACATATTGCCCTGTCGTTTGTCCACAGATAATGTACAAAATTTTTACCAACCCTATTTCATTGCAGGCAAAGAGGCGCAAGATGCCATCAAAGAAATACAAGTTGACACAACCAAAGCGCATCCTCTTTCAGATTATATAGAAGGAGTGGGCGCTCTACAACCCTATGTACCTGTAAAATAATGCATAAAAAGCTTTGTTTTCTAAAAATAAATTAACTTTTTTACCCTTTTGCACTTGAAAAGAATGTCAATCTGTTTTACAATAGATGAGTACACGATGAATTTAGAAAGTGGTGTAACGATATGATTTATTCAGCGGACTTTGAAAAGGCGCTTTCGCTCTCTCTCTTGTCCCCTTCTACCAAGGATGCTTGGGACATTACTACGGCAGACATGAATCGCCCTGGGCTTCAGTTTGCAGGGCACTATGAATATTTCCCCTATGAACGTCCCCAAGTTATTGGCAAAGTAGAAATGACTTATTTGGAATCTTTGGAAGACGATGTGCGTTATGAACGCTTAAAGCATTTCTTTTCTTATCCTCTGCCCTGTGTCATTGTATGCCGTGGCATGCGTCCTCCTAAGGAATTGCTTGATTTAGCCAAGGAACATGACGTTGCAGTATACGGTTCTCCTTGGATTACCACCAAATTATTTGTGTCTGCCATCACCTATTTAGGGCGCTCCTTGGCCCCTCGCTCCACCTTGCACGGCGTGTTGCTCGATGTGTACGGCGTGGGTGTGCTCATCACAGGCGAAAGTGGTGTAGGCAAGAGCGAAGCTGCTTTAGAGCTTGTAAAGCGTGGGCACCAGTTGGTCGCTGATGACGTGGTAGACGTGTGTAAAGTAACTGATAATCGTTTAACAGGTGAAAGCCCTGAAACCATTCGCCACTTTATGGAAATTCGTGGCATTGGCATCATTGACATCAAAGCGATGTACGGTGTAGGTGCAGTGCTTCAAAGCAAGTCCGTAGACCTCGTCATTCACCTTGAACTGTGGAAAGAGAAAAAAGAGTATGACCGTCTGGGCTTAAAGGACGAATATACATCTATTATGGATGTGCGTGTGCCTCAAATCATATTGCCTGTACGCCCCGGGCGTAACCTTGCTGCTGTTATTGAAGTGGCAGCACGTAATTTCAGCTTAAAGCGCATGGGCTACTCTGCTGCCAACGAGCTGGATAGACGTTTAAATGAAATGATGAATACGCATAAATAACAAAGGAGAAAACATTATGTCTTACTATATTGGTATTGACCTGGGTGGCACAGATTTAAAAGTAGGCATTGTTACAGAATCAGGGAGCATCGTATCCACACATCAAACCCCCACTTTGCCTCAGCGCCCTTATCAAGAAATTGTGCGTGACATGGCAACAGAGATTGACTATCTTTTAAATGAAAATAATTTATCCCATCAAGATATTGTTTCTATCGGCATTGGCATCCCTGGTGTTGCTGACCAAAAGCAAGGCAGAGTGATTTTCTGCACCAACTTGGGTTGGCGTGACATTCCTTTAAAAGATGAACTTCAAAAATACATCAATCGCCCTGTGCATATTGACAATGATGCCACAGTGGCAGGCTATGCAGAGAGCATTTGTGGCATCAGTAAGGATTCTTCTTGCTCCGTGTTTTTAACCTTGGGCACAGGCGTAGGCGCAGGCATTGTCGTCAACGGCCGTCCTTGGTCTGGTGCACACGGTGTAGGCAGTGAAATTGGGCACATGACACTCGTGGTAGACGGTGTACCTTGCACATGTGGCAATGATGGCTGTGTAGAGCGCTATTGCAGTGCTACTGCCATTGTGCGCATGGCAAAGCAAGCCTCTTTGGGCTATCCAGAATGCGACATCATGGCAAGAGCAAATAATAATGCTGAAAATATTACTGCAAAAATGGTCATTGACTCTGCCAAAGCAGGCGACTCTATTGCCCTTCGCATTTTTGACCGTTATTGTAAATATCTCGCCATTGCCATCAATAACATCACTGCCTTTATGGACCCTGAAATGATTGTTTTAGGTGGTGGCGTGTCCAAAGCAGGCGATTTCCTGCTCGAAAATGTGCGTAGTCAATTGCCTCGCTACCTCATGTATAAGAATTTGCCCAGCCCTCGTTTAGAGCTTGCCCTTTTGGGCAATGATGCTGGCATTATCGGCGCAGCACTTTTAGGTAAATAAGAAGGAGAATGTATCATGTCCACAACCATTAGAGAATTATTTAAACAAACCCCTCAGGATCAATCCACCATCACATTGAGTGGTTGGGTGCGCACTGTGCGTGACAGCAAAGCTTTTGCATTTATTGAATTAAATGACGGTACTTTTTTTAAAAACGTTCAAATCGTGTGTGATGAAAGCTTGGATAACTTTAAAGAAGCAGTTAAAATCACATTGGGAAGCTCTATTTCTGTTACAGGCACGCTCGTTTTAACCCCCAACATGAAGCAGCCCTTTGAAGTGCATGCCACTTCCCTTGAGTTGCTCGGTTTGTGCGATGCTGACTATCCTTTGCAGAAAAAACGTCACTCTTTTGAATATTTGCGCACACAAGCGCACCTTCGCCCCCGTACCAACACTTTTAACGCTGTGTTTAGAATTCGCTCCATCACAGCGCAGTCTATTCACCAATTCTTTGCTGACAGAAGCTTTGTCTACGTCCACACCCCCTTAATCACAGGCAGTGACTGTGAAGGCGCAGGCGAAATGTTCCGTGTCACCACCTTAGACCCTCAAAACATCAAAAAAACAGAAGACGGCAAAGTGGATTATTCTGAAGACTTCTTTGGTAAACCCACCAACCTCACTGTGTCTGGTCAGCTCAACGTGGAAACGTATTGCATGGCATTTAGAAACGTGTACACCTTTGGCCCTACTTTCCGTGCAGAAAAGAGCTACACAGCACGCCACGCCGCAGAGTTTTGGATGGTAGAACCCGAAATTGCTTTTGCTGACCTCTTTGACGATATGGCGCTCGCTGAAGAAATGATTCGCTACGTCATCCGTGACGTAATGGAAAAAGCCCCTGAAGAACTGCAATTTTTAAATAGCTTTGTAGACAAGGGCTTGCTTGAACGCTTGACCCTCGTTGCCAACAGCGACTTTGCCAAAGTCACCTACACAGATGCCATTGAAATTTTAAAGAATGCGAACAAAAAGTTCGATTTCCCTGTTTCATGGGGCATTGACCTTCAAACAGAGCATGAACGCTACTTGGCTGAGGAACACTTTGGCCGTCCTGTATGCGTTTACAACTATCCTAAAGACATTAAAGCCTTCTATATGCGCATGAATGAGGATAACAAAACAGTCGCTGCCGTTGATATCTTGGTGCCTGGCATTGGTGAACTGGTGGGTGGTAGTCAGCGTGAAGAACGTTTGGACATGCTCACCAAGCGCATTGAAGAAATGAAGTTAGACCCTGCCTCTTATGACTGGTACTTGGCGCTTCGTCGTTTTGGCACCACAGAGCACGCAGGCTTTGGCTTGGGCTTTGAACGCTTCATCATGTATTTAACAGGCATTCAAAACATTCGTGACGTGCTCCCCTTCCCCCGTACTGCAGGTAGCGCAGAATTCTAATTTTTCTCTTGACAAAAATACAATTATCCGATATACTATTTTTGGAAGCAGTAAATCCGACCTTCACTTTTTGTGGACGAGAGCCCTTGAGCTCCTTCGGTAATCCTGCTTCTTTTTTTATTGCACACATATTGTACTGAGCAGTTATTTGTTCCCCCTTCTTTTCCCTTTTGCGCAGATACAACACTTCTTTTTTTTCTCCACACCTCATTTGTTTTTAAAATATTTATTCATCATTTCATCTCACACCACGCCATTTCCGCAATATATTTATACTTTTTCACAACATATTTATACTTTTTTCTGTGTTTGTTTTAAAAATCAACAGATTTGTTATCCTTCCTTAAAATTTCATCTTCTAATAATTTTTGCTCATATTTTCTTGTTTTTTTAAATACAAGCACGTTTTTTACGAAATTTCTTTT
>CAYTPJ010000075.1:8061-10414 GCA_964439755.1 uncultured Oscillospiraceae bacterium | reverse complement strand
CGCTTATCCGTGCATGACCCTGTGTTGCCCCTCAATATTGAGAGCGACATCAAGGGGGGCGTGCTCCAAATGGCAAAGGGGCTTTATCAGGTACTTCAAGATGAAGATACCATTGATTTAACCAATTTAACTCACTTTATTAAACAGGCGGAGGAAGAAAAATGACAAGCATTCAGGAAAAAACAATCAATACCATCAGAGTTTTATCTGCTGACATGGTGCAAAAGGCAAACAGTGGCCACCCCGGTGCACCCATGGGCATGGCGCCTATGGCTTATGCGCTTTTCATGCACACAATCAAGCACAACAGCAACAATCCTTTGTGGGCTGACCGTGACCGTTTTGTGTTGTCCAGTGGCCACGCAAGCGCCTTACTCTATTCTTGCCTCCACTTAAACGGCTATAAGGTGTCTATGGACGACTTAAAGTCTTTCCGTCAATTGGGTAGCATTACCCCTGGTCACCCCGAATATCGCCACACAGAGGGCATAGAAACAACAACAGGGCCTTTGGGGCAAGGCATTGCCAACGCTGTGGGCTTTGCCATTGCTGAAACAATGCTTTCTGCACACTTTAACAAAGAAAATTTCCCTGTGGTAGACCACAGAACATATGCCATCTGTGGGGATGGTTGCTTGATGGAAGGCATTTCTTCCGAAGCTGCTTCCCTTGCCGGCACATTAAAGCTCAACAAACTCACCCTCTTGTATGATGACAATGAAATCTCCATCGAAGGGAACACAGACATTGCATTTAAAGAAGATGTGGGCATGCGCTTTACTGCGTATGGTTGGAACGTAATCAAAGTGCAAGATGGCAACGACAGTGCGCAAGTGCTCTCTGCCCTTCAAAGTGCACAAACAAGTGATAAACCCACTTTGATCATCTGCCCCACTGTGATTGGCTTTGGTTGCGATGCAAAGCAAGGCAAAGCAAACGCACACGGCGAACCTTTGGGCATGGACAACTTGAATTTGGTGAGAGCAAAGTTTGGCTTGTCTGACGTGCCTTTCACAGTAGAAGATGATGTGTATGCACACATTCAAGACTGTGCAAAGAACAACCAAGCGCAAGAAGACAAGTGGAACGACATGATGGACAAATACTTTGCGCAGTACCCCGAAATGAAGGAAGAATGGGCACTTTGGTTCAACGAAGAATTGCCTGACAGCGTAATGCTCAACGATGCTCTTTGGCAATACAAGGGCAAAATGGCTACACGTGCCACTTCTGGTGAAATGATCAACCGCCTTGCAAAGTTGCTCCCCAACCTCGTAGGTGGGTCTGCTGACCTTGCCCCTTCCAACAAAACATACATCACAGATGGTGGCGATTACAGCGCTGACAACCGTACTGGCAGAAACATGCACTTTGGTGTGCGTGAACACGCTATGGCTGCCATTTCAAACGGTATGCAGTTACACGGGGGCTTACGAGTATTCTGTGGCACATTCTTTGTGTTCAGCGACTATATGAAACATTCTATGCGCATGAGTGCATTGATGGAATTGCCTGTAACATACGTCTTAACACACGATTCCATTGGTGTCGGCGAAGACGGTGCCACACACGAACCTGTGGAACAGCTTGCTGGCCTTCGTGCAATGCCCAATTTGCTCGTGTTTAGACCTGCTGACGGCCCTGAAACGACTGCTGCTTGGATGACAGCGCTCACCCGTCATTTGCCCACTGCCCTCGTGCTCACCCGTCAAGATTTGCCCCTTTACGAACGCAGTGGCGCAGAGGCTATGCGTGGCGCTTACATTTTGAGCGATTGTGACAAAGAAACTCCTGATGTGTTGCTCATGGCTTCAGGCAGTGAAGTAGAGCAAGTGATGGAAGCACAAAAAGAGCTTTTGAAAGACAATATTTCTGCTCGTGTCATTTCTGTGCCCTGCATGAAGCTCTTTGACATGCAGTCGGACGAATACAAAGAATCCGTGATGCCCAAGGCTGTTAGACAGCGTGTTGCCATGGAAGCAGGCAGCACCATGCCATGGTATAAATATGTGGGCATGGATGGCGAAGTGTTGGGTATGGACGTGTACGGCGCTTCTGCCCCTGCAAAAGAACTTTTCTTAAAGTATAACTTCACCACACAAGCTGTGGTAGAAAGTGCAAAACGTGTGGTGAAAGGCTAATTGAAAGCAATTGAGGAACGCACCCTGTGCCCCTCAATCACCTTCCTTTTTTCACCATATATTCAACGGTAGGGCGCAAACCCTGCCGTTTTCTTATTCCATGCGAAAGATACACGCAACGGACAAAAATACATTCAAAAAGAGCCTCTCTATGTAGAAAGGCTCTTTTGATGATTCGATCAAATTATTCTTCTGTTACAACTGTTTCTTCA
>CAYTPJ010000075.1:0-7961 GCA_964439755.1 uncultured Oscillospiraceae bacterium | reverse complement strand
ATTTCATCAAACACATCGTTCAAAGCTTCGTCTGCCAAAGCTTCACGCACGCTCAAGCTGATGCGCTTTGCTTCTTTGTCGATGCCCAACACTTTCACACGCACTGTTTGACCAGGTTGCAAAGCGTCTTCCACTTTTTGCACACGAGTCAATGCGCACTGTGAAATGTGCACAAGGCCATCTACGCCAGGTTCTAATTCTACAAATGCGCCAAAGGGGCAGATGCGAACAACCTTGCGTTCTACAATGGAGCCAATGGGATATTTTTCTTCAATATTTTCCCAAGGCTTGGGCTGTAATTGCTTTAAGCCCAAGTGAATGCGTTCACGGTCTTTGTCCAAAGTCAACACTTTGACTTCAACTTCTTGACCAGTTTTGAGCACTTCGCTGGGGCGCACAATGCGATGCCAAGCCATATCTGTGATATGGATTAAGCCATCTACACCACCCAAGTCAACAAAAGCACCAAAGTCAGCAAAACGGCGAACAATGCCCTTTACAATGGCATTTTCTTCAAGCTTTGCCCATGCTTCTTCTTTCTTTTGCTTGGATTCAATCTGAAGCACTTCTTTACGGCTTGCAACAACACGCTTCTTTGTTTTGTCAACATCGATGATCTTGAGTTTCATCTTTTGGCCAACAAATTGGTCAATCTTTTCAACATAGCGTTGTGCGAGCTGAGAAGCAGGCACGAAAGCACGAATGCCGTCCACGTTTGCAATCAAGCCGCCTTTAACAGCTTCTTTGCCCACTGCGTCCACAAATTCGCCTTTTTCGTATTTTTCCATCAAATCATCCCAAGCCTTACGGTTGATGATGTTGCGTTGGGAAAGTACGACATTGCCTTCGCCATCGTTGATTTTGACGATCTCTACTTCGATTTCGTCGCCAAGCTTAACATCTTGGTCTACTAAATCGTTGCGCTTTACAAGACCATCATGCTTGTAACCGATGTTCACGCACACTTCATCGTCTGTGATTTGAACAACAGAGCCTGTCACTGTTTGACCAGGACGAATGCGTACCATTGACTTTTCAATGTCGTCCATAAAGGTCTTTTTGTTCACTTCTTCTTCGGTCAAAGTTTCTTGCAATTCTTCTTCGTTGACCTTGTTTTCCAATTCGCTCATATGGGTAATAACCTCCTTAAATGACCACTCCGGTGTAGATGCGCCGGCGGCAATTCCTATGTATTCCGTGTGGATATCTGCAAAGTGCAAAGGGATTTCCTTCGCACATTCCACCAAACAGGTGCGGGGACAGAGTGCTTTTACACTCTCGTAGAGCTTTTTTGTGTTCGCACTCTTTTTCCCGCCAACCACCACCATTGCATCCATTCTCCTTGCAAGTGCACATGCTGCACTTTGGCGCATCTGCGTTGCAGGGCAAATGGTCATGGACCATTTAAGGTCGTCATAAATGTTTAATAAAGTCGGTTGTGTCTCCGTCCAAATATAGGATGGATAGGTGGTTTGAGCAACGAGCAGAGGTTCTTTCAATTTGGGTAAGGATGAAATATCCTCTGCAGATTGAATGACATAGACGAACCCTTTTCCATACCCTGCACTGCCAATCGTTTCAGGGTGGTTGGGGTCGCCAAGCAATAATACGGGCTTTTTTTGTTTCGCATGTTCCTTTATTTTGTCGTGCAAACTTTTTACAAAGGTACATGTAGTGTCCACAATGACTGCCTTTTTTTCTCTCAAAACATCATATGTTTGAGGGCTTTCACCGTGACTGCGCAGTATGACGTACATCCCCTCTTTTACGTCAGACAGCGATGCGATTTTACGCACCCCCAGTGCATAAAATTCATTCAGTGCCCCATCATTATGTATGAGTTCTCCAAGCATCACACAGGGAATATGCTTTTCCTGTGCTTCATGGGCGGCAACTTTTGCCAATCTAATTGCACGTTCAACGCCTTTACAAAACCCAGCGTGTCGAGCAATTTCAAAGGGCATGTGCCTACCTCCTTCAGTAATAATTTGGGCAACTAACAACCTATTCGCCGCACAACTCCTTTTTCCTTCTTTTTTTAAGAAAAAAACAAAATTTTCTTTGTTGGCATTTGATTTTTTCAAAAAAAATGCGTTTTGAGAGTGTTCATGCATGCTTTATTTCATATATGCTTTACATTTTCTGTATAGGGATACACATTTTAATCATCATATCCCTGCCTTCAAACACAAAAGCAGGTGTGTCTGCAATCACTTCTCCAAAGTAATCGCCCACAACTTTGTAATCCAGTTTTTCAATCTCCTTGAGCATGAGCGAAATGTATTTATATTCCATGTGTTCGCCCTGTTCAGAGAATGTTTTATCAATCAGCACCGTCATGTACGTACCTGCTTCAAAATACTCTTTTTTCTTGCACGCTGTGCCTTTGTAAAACACAAAGCCTCCTGTGCAAACGTATTTTCCACACAATAATGACTCTTTGTCCACAATGCACCCCACGTGCCGAAACAAAGACAAGGGCATGTATTCGTTCGTCATTTGCCTTTTAATGTCTCTTAAACTCTTTTCCCAATTGCTCAACTTAGGATCTTGATCCAAATATTGTTGCACGGGGTATTTTTTCACATCGTAACGCAAAATCTGCCTTTTTTTAAGCTGTTCAATCTTTATAACTTCACATTGTGGGCGATTTTGAAGCACTGTACATGCTTCTAAATATCGCTGTGCATTGGACAATGAAAGCTCTATGTTCTTCTTTTCTCCTTCCAAGCGCAACATTTGCTTTTTTAAAACATCCTCTGTAAACTGCACATCTTTCGTGTCTGCAATGCGCTTTATGTCCACAAGCGTAAGCCCTATGTCCTGCAATTGCTTAATCATGTCCAAAGTAGAACACTGATCCAACGTATAGTAGCGATAGCCCGTTTCTTCGTCTATTTTTTCAGGCATCAAAAGCCCTGCATCTTGGTAAATGTAGAGCGTTTTTTTGGTGATGCCATTGAGCTTTGCCATTTCCCCTGCCCTTAAAAATTGCATTTTTTTCCCCTCATCTTCAAAATCAAATTACAACCTTGATTGTTATATAAAATACAACTTTTTTTCAAAAAAACCTTTTTTTCTTTTGTTTTTTCCATATTTTTCTTTTTTCATTTTTGTTAAAAAAAGCATTGACAAAAAAAGGAACATTCGTTTATACTTTCTAAGGTTCTCATCAAATTTTGAAAGGGATATCCTTATGTCACAAGCAAAAAAAATCATTTTAATCTTCTTGGGGGTTTTATTTATGGGGCTTGGTTGTGTGGGCATTGTCGTGCCTGTTTTGCCCACAGTGCCTTTTTTTCTGCTCACAGTTTTGTGTTTTGCTAAGAGTTCTACAAAAATGCACGACTGGTTTTTGACCACCTCTTTATACCACAAATATTTGAAAAACTATATGGAAACAAAGGGCTTGACGCTTCAATCCAAAATCACTATTTTACTTTTGAGTGGGAGCATGATGGTGGGAAGCTATTTTTTAGCTGGCAAAAGTACGCTCTGCCTCATTGTCCTTTTGTTGGTGTACATTTGCCATGTATCCTACTTTGTTTTTTGCATAAAAACACTCAAATAAGTTGTTTTTTATATATTTTTAAGCCTCTTTGTTGACACATTCATGCGCTTTTATTTCCTTTTATTGTCGCATTTTAGGTGTATGATAGAAATTGAGAAAAGGACAAGATGAATTTATCCATCTGCCCATTTAAAATTATGGAGGGATGATTATATGTTTGGAAACAAAATGGACAAAGTACAAAAGGCCATCGAACAAAAAAAAGAAATGGTGCTCATCAAATTAGCGCAGGACAAGGACAAGAATGTCTGTCTAAGCGCCCTTGAAGGCTTGGGCAAAATAGGCTCTGACGAAGCGTTTAACTTTATGGTGCCCCTACTTGCAAGCTCTGATAAAGACTTTAGAAAAGCCGCTGCCACTGCCATCGGTGCATTGGGCAATGCACATGGCCACGCTCACCTCGCTTTTCATTTAAAGAGCGAACAAGACGCAGACGTTAAAAGTGCCATCCAAAGTGCACTCGCCAAATTGCGTGACAACGAATAAACTGCCTTAAAAGGGGAAACTTAGATGATTTGCTCTACTTTTTGCAAAAAATCTCTGTTGCCCCTTTTCTTTTTTCATATTTTATGGTACAATATGATTGTATGTAAATACGAAGGAGTTCTAATTACAAAAGCTCCTTCATCCAAGTGGACAGGAGGAATTGACAACCATGCAATATTCCCGTGAAGTGGAAGAAATGGTATGCGTAATGAAGGGTCCCAACCACGGCCCTGCTCCCATTCCCGAAGAGGGCAAATGGGTTAGAGCAAAGGAAATCAAGGATATTTCCGGTCTTACACACGGTGTGGGCTGGTGTGCACCTCAACAGGGCGCATGTAAGCTGACACTCAACGTTAAAGAGGGCATCATCGAAGAAGCTCTGATTGAAACTTTGGGTTGCTCTGGTATGACACACTCTGCCGCTATGGCAAGTGAAATTCTCCCAGGCAAAACCATCTTAGAAGCGCTCAACACTGACCTTGTATGTGATGCAATCAACACAGCAATGCGTGAATTGTTCTTGCAAATCGTATACGGCCGTACACAGAGTGCATTCTCTGACGATGGTCTTGTAGTCGGCGCTGGCCTTGAAGACTTGGGCAAAGGCCTTCGTTCTCAGGTGGGCACCATGTATGGCACAAAGAAAAAGGGCCCTCGCTATTTAGAAATGGCAGAAGGCTATGTCATCAAGATTGCGCTTGATAAAGACAATCAAATTTGTGGCTACCAGTTCTTGAGCCTTGGCAAAATGATGGACGCCATCAAAAAGGGTGTTGAACCTGGCGAAGCATATCAGAAGAACGTAGGCACCTATGGCCGCTTTAAAGAAGAAGATGGTGCGGTTAAGTGGATTGACCCACGTAAAGAATAAGAAGGAGGTGCGCTAAAATGGCTTTGTTTGAAGGTTATGAAAGAAGAATTTCCCAGCTGGAGCCTGTGCTCAAGCAATACGGCTTTAACAGCTTTGAAGAACTCAAAAAATATAACAATGAGCATGGTGTAGATGCTTACACAATCGTCGAAGGCATTCAGCCCATCGCCTTTGAAAATGCGAAATGGGCATACGAATTAGGCGCTGCAATCGCTCTCAAAAAGGATGTTAAAACAGCCGCTGAAGCTGCAGTATGTATGGGGGAAGCCTTACAGGCTTTCTGTATCCCCGGCTCTGTTGCTGACCAACGTCAAGTAGGCTTGGGCCACGGCAACTTGGGCGCTATGCTCTTGGACGAAAAAACAGAATGCTTTGCATTCCTTGCAGGCCACGAATCTTTTGCTGCTGCAGAAGGTGCAATCGGCATTGCTCGTAACGCCAACAAGGTGCGTAAAACACCTTTGCGTGTTATCTTAAACGGTCTTGGTAAAGACGCTGCTATGATCATTTCTCGTATCAACGGCTTTACTTTTGTAGACACCACTTACGATTACCTCTCTGCTGATGTAAAGCAAGACCACGCTTTGACCGTGACCAACGAAATTGCTTACTCCAACGGCGAACGCTCCAAAGTGCGTTGCTATGGCGCAGACGATGTACGTGAAGGCGTTGCCATCATGTGGCACGAAGGCGTAGACGTTTCCATCACTGGTAACTCTACCAACCCCACAAGATTTCAACACCCCGTTGCTGGTACTTACAAAAAAGAATGCTGGGAAAACGGCAAGAAGTATTTCTCCGTTGCATCTGGTGGCGGCACAGGCCGTACCTTGCACCCCGACAACATGGCAGCTGGCCCTGCTTCTTACGGCATGACAGACACCATGGGTCGTATGCACTCTGATGCACAGTTTGCAGGCTCTTCTTCCGTTCCTGCACACGTTGAAATGATGGGCTTGATCGGCATGGGCAACAACCCCATGGTTGGTGCAACTGTTGCAGTTGCTGTTGCAATCGAAGAAGCTCAAAAGTAAGATTTCTGTAAAATTAAGGAGCTTATCCGAAAGGATAGGCTCCTCGTTTTACATCAATAATGAAAGGAGTGTAGCAAAATGATTGAATATATTGAGGGAGATATTTTTAACAGTCCTGCTCAAGTGCTTGTAAACACGGTCAATACGATTGGCGTCATGGGAAAAGGCTTGGCTTTATCCTTTAAAAAAAGATATCCCAAAATGTATGAACACTATAAAAAGGCATGTGAAAAACACCAATTTGGCATTGGAAAATTAATGTTGTATTATGCCCCTGACCACTGGATACTCTCCTTTCCCACAAAAATAAACTGGCGTAATCCTTCCAAAATAGAATATATAGAAGAAGGTCTAAAAAAATTTGTAAATACATATGCAGAAAAAGGCATAACTTCTATTGCCTTTCCAAAATTAGGATGTGGCAATGGAGAATTAAATTGGCATGATGTAAAATGTGTTATGGAGCAATATTTGAAACCTCTCCCAATTACAATATATATATATGTAGGGGGGGACAACACGCAAACTCCCGAACACATTGCTCAACAAGAAACCATTGAATGGCTGAAAAAAAATGCAAGAGATATGTCTTTCAATGGTATGTATGATGATTTAAAACACAGCAATTCTTTATTACCTTATCAATTTTCTTACAATAATGTTTTATACACCCTTCACTTGTGTGACGGACTGAATATAACAGATGCAGAAAATAATCAAATCTTCCTTTCCGAAGACGATATTTTTTATGCATGGGACACGATTCGCAATCAAGAAATTGTCCGATTAAATGAACTTGACGAAAAAAGTGTTTTGTTTTATGCTTTACTTTGTAATAAAGGATATTTATCACCTATCAAAATTTTGCAAAAAAAAGGTGAAAACGAAGAAAAAATTCATGGCTATCAAATCAATTCTGGTTATGGAAGAACGTACGCATTACAGGGGTGACGATTATGACATATAGACAAACGATCGAACAAAATTGCAAAGTTTTTTCGCCCCATTGGTGGCCAAAATACGCATACCATTTTACCGATGTAACAAATATGGAAAATATCTTGTCGTCAGGCAAGCTGTTCAGTCGTTTACAAGCCACTCAACGAGCTGTCATGGAAAACGATAATGCGAGCAAACAAGTTATAGACCTTACCAACTCTCGGACAACCTCTTATGCTCGCTTTTATTTTAGACCATTAACGCCTACGCAATATCATAACGAAGGGTTTAAACATCCTTTGTTACGTTATGATGAAGATGTGAATGCAAATGTTCCTGTCCCTGTTTTTCTTGTTTTCGACTTAGAAAAATTGTTGGAAAATGAAAATATATCTTTTTCACCTCAAAGTCAAGCAGGACATGGAAATTTAACCTGTCAAGGGGAAGATGAATTTTCCCGTATGCCTTTTGACAAAATATATAGCAACGGTCCGTGTGACAAAGAAACGCTCTCTTATCGTCATGCCGAAATCCTGTGTCAAGATTTTTACGACATAGATCAGTCTTTACGCATGATATTATGTAGAAACGAGTGTGAAAAAAACACTTTACTCAATTTATTATTTAGCAAAAATCAAAATACATACTTTAAATATAAACACCTAATACGCATTGCAAAAGAAGACGTTTTCGAGCGAAACGGATTGTATGTAGAAAATGTGATGTATCACCAAGAAATGATTGCTTTTGAATTTGCTCATACATACCAAAAAAAGTACTTTGAACAAAGAAAAAACATCACATCGCTTCCTCCCATTCAGGCAACCTATGAATTTTGTTGGTTCAATGAGCAAGAGGTTCTCCTTTATTCTGTTATTACCAACAAGTGGAAAAACTACATAAATCCTTGCTCGGATAAATTTCGGCTCCCTCAAATTTCAGGTGCTCATACCTTGGTTGTAACATTGAAATTTGATAATAAAAGAATTTGTGTATTTAAGCAATCTATTCATGATTTTGATATGATATATGTTTTAAATGATATAAAAAGTTCTGGAGC
>CAYTPJ010000074.1:0-10438 GCA_964439755.1 uncultured Oscillospiraceae bacterium | reverse complement strand
CAATAAAAAAGGAAAGGGATACAATAATAGTAACTCAATTTTTTCAAAGGCATGAAAATCTAAAGAAGATATGACATGTGTTTTGATGATGAATATCCAGTTGATTACAAAGTAAAGTGAGGAAGAGAAATGTCTACACCAAATATTGTATATGTTTTTGCAGATCAATTTCGTCAGCGTGCCATGGGGTTTCGCAATGAGGACAAAGTCATTACGCCCAATTTGGATGCTTTTAGCAGAGAAAGCCTTGAAATGTGCCAAATGACGAGCAATTTTCCTGTGTGCAGTCCATATAGAGCTATGCTCATGACAGGGCGATATCCCATGAAAACAGGGGTGTTGACCAACTGCCATTCTCAAAGCGTGCAATATGGAAACTATTTAAAGGAAGATGAAATTTGTATTTCGGATGTGCTTTTTGAAAATGGGTATGAAACAGGGTACATTGGAAAATGGCACTTAGACCCAGGGTTGGAGGAGCAATTGCCCTATGTGAACATTGAACACAGACCGTGGATATGGGATTCTTTTACGCCCAAAAATCGCCGTCATCAGTTCAAGTTTTGGCACACATATGGGTGCTATGATGAACACATGACCCCTCATTACTGGACAACGGATGCCAAATTGGAAGAACGCTTGGACATTCACGAGTGGTCGTGCAAGCATGAAACGGATGTGGCAATTGAGTATATAGAAAACAAAGAGGGCAAAGTTCGTGAAGAAGGCAAGCCTTTTTGCCTCATGGTGTCGTACAATCCTCCGCACATGCCTTTTGAACAAGTGCCTGAAAAATATGTGCGCATGTATGACAAATATACGGATGATGAGTTGCTCAATAATGAAAATGCGTATGAAATAGCAGATGCATTGAAAAATGCACGCTATTATTTTGCAGGCGTTACAGGGGTGGACGACCAGTTTGGGCGTATTTTAAAAACGCTCAAAGAGCAAAATTTGATGGATAATACCATTGTTGTGTTTACGGCAGACCATGGGGAAATGATGGGGAGCCACGGTCTGCAGTCCTGCAAAAATTATTTCTTTAATGAGTCTGTTCAAGTGCCTTTTTTAATTTCTTATCCGAAAGCACATTTGAAAGGCAAGTGCGAACAGATGATGAGCGTTGTGGACATTTACCCCACATTGCTGGATTTGTGTGGCTTGAAAGATAAAATTCCTTCTTGCGTAGAAGGGCACAGTTTGCTTTCTTACATGCAAACAAATTCATATGATGAAAATGAGTATGCATATTATGGTAGTAGTCGTTTTCGCATTCGGGGCATTATTGGCAACAAATACACCTTTGCGATGCAGAAATTTCAAGGGCATATGCGTGAATTTTTGTTTGATAATGAGCATGACAAGGCACAGCGATTTAACCTTGTGCAATCACAGCCCCAGCTTGCAGATGCATTGAGAGCAAAACTCATTCAAAAATCGCATGAATTGGGCGATCCATGGCATGAAAAAAATACGGATTTGGGGTGCTACTAAAAAATATTATTTTAAAATAGAGAAAAATGGGTATTGTGAGAGAGCATCGTGCAAAAAAGTGAATAATAGGTATATCTGAGATTTTTTAATTCTCAGATATACCAGTGTAATGGTTTGATGACTTTGTTGATATATTTCAATGAAAGGTGGATAAAAAATGAATTACGTAATATTTTTTCCGGATGAGCTTCGTGCCGATATGTTAGGTTGTTATGGTAATAAAATCTGTAAAACACCTAATTTTGATTCTTTAGCAAAGGAGGGTGTTATGTTTGAGCAGTGCCATGTTCAAAATACCGTATGTTCGCCATCACGGTGCTGTCTAATAACGGGTAGACCGCCACATGTTGAGGGACATCGCTCACTGTGGAATCTTGTAAAGCCACATGAAAAAAATCTATTCGGATATTTAAAACAATCAGGATATGAAGTGAAAATATATGGAAAAAATGATATGTTTGCAAGTGAGGCAGTATCGATATTTACAGATGAATTCAGTACTTGCAAGTCCACACATAAAGTTGAGGGGAAGCCGATCGTGGATTTCGGAGAGCGCGGTTATCAAAACTTTTTATATACTGCAACCAGCGATGATCCTGAGCAAAATTCGGACTATAAAAATGTTATGAAGGGAATAGAATTTATAAAAAATAGAACGGCGAATGATAAACCTTTTATTTTATTTTTGCCGTTGTCATATCCTCATTGTCCATACACTGCTCCAGAGCCATACTATAGTATGTATCAAGAAAAAATAAATGAAATAGAGCTTCGTTCAAATGGCAAAAAAAAGCCTAAATTTCATGAAATGATTCGACAATATAGAGAGTTAGAGGGTACGGATTTTAAAAAGCTACATGCTATTTATATGGGGATGATAAGTTTTTCAGATATGCTTCTCGGAAAAGTTGTGGACTGTCTTAAAGAAACGGGTCGAGAGAGCGATACAATGCTTATTGCTTCTGCCGACCATGGCGATTATGCAGGTGATTATAATTTGGTAGAAAAGTGGCCGAGTGGTGCAGAAGATGTGCTTACACATGTTCCACTGATAATTAAATCACCCAATGGTGCAAAAAATCATAAAGTTGGAGAAATTGTTGAACTTTTTGATATTATGCCGACTATTTTAGAAAGTGCAGGCATTGAGGTGACGCACAAGCATTTTGCGAAGTCACTAATTCCGCAGATAAAAGGGGAAAAAGGTGATAAAAACAGAGTTGCACATTGTGAAGGGGGATATAATACTGATGAATTCCAGTGCAGTGAGGGGGCAGATAAACCATCTGTTGAGTGTTTGAAAGACCCAAGAAATATATATTATCCGAAATATTTGCAACAAAAAGAAAAACCCGAGAGTGTTGGCAGAAGTGTTATGGTTAGAAGCCTTGATTATAAACTCATTAGGCGTGCTTATGGAGACCACGAACTCTATGACTTAAAGAAAGATCCAAAGGAACTAAACAATGTATATGACGAGAAAGAGTATCGAACAGTACAGAAAGAAATGGAATACCATTTGTTGGATTGGTATTTAAATACTTCGGATGTTGCACCATTTGAAGAAGACAATAGAACCTTCTAAATGTTTGAGAAGTAAACGTATATAGACTGTGTTATGAAGATGACGTATGCAGTGTAAATGATTAATAAATGTTGTGATGATGTGTTGAATTTTCATCTGATAGAGTTAGCGAATAATGAAAAAATGCAGATGAGAGCTTTTTTAAAAAAGGAGAAAGAAAAAATGAAAGTACAATTTACCATCTTAAAAGGCCTTGAACCAGACCCAAATATGACCCGCCGTGACCCAAGCCCCGTCATCAAAATAAATGACACCTATTATGTGTATTATTCCAAAACACCTGAAACCTATGAAGGATATACAGCCTCTGTATGGTGTGCATCTTCCAAGGATGGGAAAACATGGCAGGAAGAATGCGAAGTCATTCCAAAAGGGGAAAAGGGTGCTTTTGATGCAGGGGCAACCTTTACACCTTCTACCATTTTGGCAAATGGATATATCTATTTAACATACACAGGGGTGCAAGATAACTTTGATGTGTTGAGTTTGGAGGCAGATGGGCTTACTCGTTTTGGTATGGCAAAAGCCACTTGCCCCACAGGCCCTTTTGAAAAGCTCAACAACGGAGAGCCTTTCTTTGTGCCAGAACCTGCTCCTGCATTTGATTCACATCGTATTGATGATAGCTGTATCATCCATAGAAACAATGCATATTGGATGTATTATAAAGGCAGGCAAGCAGGGCTTACCCCCAAACAAACCAAAATGGGCATTGCCATTGCCCAAAACGTGGAAGGCCCTTATGTGCGTTATGAAAACAATCCTGTGTTAAAAAGTGGGCACGAAGTGTGCGTATGGCCTGCTCAAAAAGGTGTGCTCTGCGCTGTGCGCCCCAACGGTCCTGATGGAAACACTGTGCAATATGCAGAAGATGGCATACATTTCCACAAAATTGGCGACTTTGAAACACCTATTTCCATGGGTCCTTTGCGCCATGACCAATATGTTAACGATGCGCCTCTTGATATGACGTGGGGCATTTGCCAACTGTATGTGGGGGAAAGACCATATATCACACGCTTTGACGTGGTGGAAATGGATGAAATTCAGTAAAAAGGTGCAAAAATTGTTTTTTCTCAAGTGCAAGGCAAGGCAATGTGAAAAAAGTTAAAAAAATATCAAAAAGTGCTTTACAAATGCCTTTCTTTCCTATATAATATCTTGTAAGGCGCTGACGGAGACGGAAGGGAAGCCTGCTTTAAAAGCGAGTTGGCAGATGGTGCGAGGCTGACAAAAGCATTTTCCTTTAAATCACTCTTGAGCTTTCCTGATGAAGATTAGGCGGATAAACCTCCCGTTATAGAGGAAAGAGGGGACGTTTTTTATAAAACGTCAATCTGGGTGGTACCGCGGTGAAACATGAAAATGAAGCCGTCCCAAGGCAACTTGGGGCGTTTTTTCTTTGTTGAGGCAAAGGCGCATAAAACGCTCCAGCACAACACAAGGTAAATTTAGGAGGAGAAAAGCAACATGTACAAGAAAGTGTCGACAGACATGAACTTTGCAGCACGTGAACAAGAAGTGCTGAATTTATGGAAAGAAAAAGATATTGTAAGAAGAAGCTTTCATTTAAGGGATGACAGCAAGGAGCTTTTTACCTTTTTTGACGGCCCTCCAACGGCAAACGGCAAGCCCCACATTGGGCACGTGTTGACCAGAGCGATTAAGGACCTTTTTCCACGCTATCAAACAATGAAAGGCAAGTCCGTATTGCGCATTGCAGGGTGGGATACACACGGTTTGCCTGTTGAGCTTGAAGTAGAAAAAAAGCTGGGCTTAGATGGCAAAGAGCAGATTGAAGCATACGGCATTGAGCCTTTTATCAAGGAATGCAAAGAGTCTGTATGGAAATATTTGACAGAGTGGGAAAACATGTCTGACCGTGTGGGGTACTGGGTGGACATGGAGCATCCTTATATCACCTACCATGACAATTATATTGAGTCTGAATGGTGGAGCTTAAAGAAAATTTGGGAAAAAGATTTGATTTATAAGGGGCACAAAATTGTGCCTTATTGCCCACGCTGTGGCACAGCGCTTTCCAGCCATGAAGTGGCACAAGGGTATAAAGATGTCAAAGAATTTTCTGCATTCGTGCGCTTTAAAGCTACGGATTTGGAAAACACTTATTTCCTTGCATGGACAACAACACCTTGGACCTTGCCAAGCAACGTGGCATTGTGTGTAAATAAAAAAGAAGATTATACATATTTTATGCTCAATGGCGACACCATGATTATGGCAGATGCGCTCATTGACAGCGTGTTCAGCAAAGAAGATGTGGAAAACATTGTAAAAGTAAAGACGGTGAAAGGCAGTGACCTTGTGGGCATGGGCTATGAACCTCTTTATGACTTTGTGCACCCCAAAGAAAAAGCTTGGTACATTGTGGAAGACAATTATGTAACTTTAACAGACGGTACGGGCATTGTGCACATTGCGCCTGCATTTGGTGAAGATGACGCACGTGTGGGGAGAGATAACAACTTGCCCTTTGTGCAGACAGTGGACACGAGCGGTAAATTTACCAAGGAAACAACATGGGCAGGCACTTTTGTAAAAGATGCAGATGCCCCCATTATGGAAGATTTAAAAGCAAGAAAGTTGCTCCTTAAAAAGGCACTTTATGAACACAGCTATCCCTTCTGCTGGCGCTGTGATACCCCCCTCATCTACTACGCACGCCCCACATGGTTTATCAAAATGACAGCGCTCAAAGATAACCTTGTGAAAAACAACAGACAGGTCAACTGGATGCCTGAAAACATCAAGGAAGGGCGCATGGGCAATTTCCTTGAAAATGTGGTGGACTGGGGCTTGTCCAGAGAAAGATACTGGGGCACACCTCTGCCCATTTGGCAATGCGAAGAAGGGCATACACATGTAATTGGAAGCAAGGAAGAATTGCTTCAAATGGCGATTGACCAAACGGACATCAAGGAACTGCATCGCCCCTACATTGATGAAGTGAAAATCAAGTGCCCCCATTGTAACAAGCCTATGACAAGGGTCAAAGAAGTGATTGACTGCTGGTATGACTCGGGTTCTATGCCTTTTGCGCAGTGGCACTATCCCTTTGAAAACAAAGAGAATTTTGAAAAGAATTTCCCTGCCGAGTTCATCTCTGAAGCAGTGGATCAAACAAGAGGTTGGTTCTACACCTTGATGGCGATTGGTACACTCTTGTTTGACAAAGCGCCCTTTGAAAACTGCATTGTGTTAGGCCACGTGCAGGACAAAGATGGCAAAAAAATGAGCAAGCATTTAGGCAATGTCATTGCCCCTTCTGATGTGCTCGATGAACAGGGCGCAGACGCTGTGCGTTGGTATTTTTACAGTGCAGGCGCACCTTGGCTCCCTTCCAGATTTTCTGCTGACATTGTAAAAGAAGTGCAGAGAAAATTCATGGGCACATTGCTCAACACATACGCTTTCTTTGTGCTCTATGCAGACCTTGACCAGTTTGACCCCAAAGCACACGCTTTGGAAAATGTAGAATTAACGCTGATGGACAAATGGGTGCTTTCTAAGCTCAATACGCTCATTGAACAAGTGGACAATGATTTGGCAAACTATCGCATCCCTGAATCCACAAGAAAGTTGACAACGTTTGTAGACGATTTGTCCAACTGGTATGTGCGCCGTGGCCGTGAACGTTTCTGGGGGAAGGGCATGGCAGGCGACAAGGAAGCAGCCTTTGCAACGCTCTATCATGTGTTGGTGACACTCTCTAAATTGCTTGCACCCTACATTCCCTTTATGGCAGAAAGCATGTATCAAAATCTCGTTGTGCTTCAAGACCAAAATGCAAAAGAAAGCGTACATTTCTGTGACTTCCCTGTGGCTGATCCAAAATATGTGGACAAGGATATGGAAAGGCAAATGGACGACCTTTTGGTGGCTGTTCAGTTGGGGCGCTCTGCACGCAACTTGTCTTCCATCAAAATCCGTCAGCCCATCAGCACCATGTATGTGACAGGCGCAGACTTTTCAAAGCCCTATGAAGAATTGTTGCAAGATGAGCTTAACATCAAAAATATTGAGTTCTTAAAAGATACAAGAAAGTTCACCACCTATCTGTTAAAGCCCCAAATGCGCACGTTAGGCCCTAAGTATGGCAAACTGCTCGGCAAAATCGGCAACCATTTAAAGACAATGGATGGCAATGATGTGGTGGATGCCTTTAACAGAAACGAAAGCGTTACCTTTATGGTGGACGATACTGAAGTGACCTTGAACAAAGAAGATGTGCTCACCTCCATGGTGCAAAAAGAAGGCTTTATGGCACAATCTGAAGGCAACATCACAGTGGTGCTCGACACCAATTTGACAGACGACCTCATCATGGAAGGGTTTGCCCGTGAAATGGTGAGCAAGGTACAGCAACTTAGAAAGGATATGGATTTCACTTTGACAGACAGAATTCATATTTCCTACGTTGCATCTCCCCTTGTTAAAAAGAGCGTAGAAGCTTTTGAACAAATGATTGCATCTGCTGTGCTCGCTCTTTCTATCACAAATGTTGACACATTAGACAATGCCAAAACTGTGGATTTAAACGGTGAAACAGTACAGCTCGCCCTTCAAAAGGCATAACAACAAAGCAAAGGAAAATACATCATGTTTTTAGCCGACCAATGGAAAGACTTTGAAGTCATTGATACAGGAAACGGGGAAAAGTTAGAGAGATGGGGGGGCTACACGCTCGCCCGTCCCGACCCCCAAACCATTTGGCCCCATGCCCTTAAAAACGACACGTGGAGAAATACGGATGCGCACTACACACGCAGTGAAAAAGGGGGCGGCAGCTGGGCTTTTAACACCAAACTGCCTGATCGTTGGGTCATTCGGTACAGGGATTTGAGCTTTTATGTGCGCCCCACAGGGTTTAAGCACACAGGGCTTTTCCCTGAACAAGCTGTCAATTGGGACAAGATGAGTGAGCTTATCAAAAAACGTCCTGGCGCAAAAATCCTCAATCTCTTTGGCTACACAGGGGGTGCAACAGTCGCTTGCGCAAAAGCAGGCGGCATGGTGACACACGTGGATGCGGCAAAAAGCATGGTGCTTTGGGCAAAGGAAAATTGTGCGCTCTCTAAAGTGAATGAGCAAAATTGTCGCTTTATTGTAGAAGATGCACTCAATTTTGTCAAAAGAGAAATCAGACGTGGCAACAAGTATGACGGCATTTTGATGGACCCTCCAAGCTATGGCAGAGGGCCAACAGGCGAAGTGTGGAAGCTTGAAAATGAGCTTTTTAACCTCGTGTCCACTTGCACAGACGTGTTGTCTGACAACCCTTTGTTCTTTTTTATCAACAGTTACACCACAGGCTTTCAGCCTGCTATTTTAAGCAATATATTAGGACGCACGGTGCAAAAAAAATTCCATGGCGCAGTGGATGCGCAGGAAACTTGCCTACCCGTTTCTTCCGGCGGCGTGCTTCCTTGTGGTGCAACAGGTCGTTTCATTGCGCTTTAATGCGCACTTCTTACCAACGTTTCAAACGGAAAGGAAATCTGTATGGACAATCAGCCCGAAATTTTGTATGAGGACAATCAGATCATTGTTGCTCTAAAACAGCCCAACCAGCTTACCCAAGGGGATCAAACAGGAGATGTTGATTTGCTCTCTTTGATTAAATCTTACGTAAAAGAAAAGTTCAACAAAAAAGGGGAAGCCTACATCGGTTTGGTGCATAGAATGGATCGCCCTGTAAGTGGTTTGCTCGTGTTTGCACGCACTTCCAAAGCGGCCTCCAGATTGAGCGAACAAGTGCGCACAAACACCCTTCAAAGAGAGTACGTGCTCGTGGTGGAAGGGGAAACCCCCGAACGCTTTAAGCTCACAGATTATTTGCTCAAGGATGAAGAAAATAATATGGTGAAAGTGCTCCCCGATTACTTAAAGGGTCAAGGCAAAATTGCAATCTTGTATGGCCGTACTTTGGCAACAAGGAACAATCAATCGCTTGTTGCAGTGCGCCTTGAAACAGGCCGTGCACACCAAATCAGAGTGCAAATGCAGCACGCAGGTCACCCCATTGTGGGCGACAATCGCTATGGCAATGGCAAACGTGGAGAGCAGATTGCGCTCTACGGCATGCGCTTATCCCTTGTGCACCCCACTGTGCAAGACAAGCGAGTTTTCTATGCGCCCCTGCCCGAAAACAGGATTTTTACACCCTTTCAAAGAGAATTAAAGGGGTTATTATCCGTATGGCCCTCTATCGTGTAAAAATAAAAAAAGGACAGGTAATATGAGCAAACAATTTTCGTATGAAGTGATTAAAACATGTGCGCAATCGGGCGCACGTCTTGGCGTGCTCAAAACGCCACATGGCGATATTCAAACGCCTATTTACATGCCCGTGGGCACGCAAGCGACTGTTAAAGGCATGACGCCACGTGAAATGTATGAAATTGGCACGCAAATCATGCTTTCCAATACATATCACTTGCATTTGCGCCCCGGTGAAAACATTGTGGAAAAAGCAGGGGGCTTACACAAGTTTATGCACTTTGACAAGCCTATTTTAACAGACAGTGGTGGTTTCCAAGTCTTCTCCCTGCAAGGCTTGCGCAAAATCACAGAAGAAGGCGTTACCTTTAGAAGTCATTTAGACGGTAGCAAGCACTTTATTTCTCCCGAAGTGTCCATGGACATTCAGCAGAAATTGGGTGCAGACATTGCCATGGCGTTTGACGTGTGTTCTCCCTATCCTTGCGATTATGACACAGCAAAAGATGCTATGCACCGTACACATCGTTGGGCAGAACGCTGTAAAAAACACCATACCAGGCAAGACCAAGCACTCTTTGGCATCGTACAAGGTGCATTCTATAAAGATTTGCGTATTGAAAGCGCCAAAACGCTTGCCGACATGGATATGATTGGCTATGGCATTGGTGGTTTGTCCGTTGGCGAACCCAAGCCCATCATGTACGACATGTTGGACGAGCTCATGCCCCACATGCCCACCACCAAACCACGCTACCTAATGGGTGTCGGCACCCCTGATTGCTTGATTGAAGGTGTGCTCCGTGGTGTCGACATGTTCGACTGTGTCCTTGCAACTCGTATCGCAAGAAACGGCACAGCCTTTACCAAAAAAGGGCGCCTTGTCGTGCGCAATGCCACCTATCAAGAGGATTTTTCTCCCATTGAAGAAGGTTGCGACTGCTACGCTTGCCAAAATTTCTCACGTTCTTACATCCGTCACTTGATTAAGGCTGGCGAAATCACAGGTGGCAGGCTCATCACCATCCATAATTTGCGTTTCCTCATCCGTATGATGGAGGAAATTCGTGAAGCCATCCTGCATGATCGGTTTTTGGATTACAGAAAAGAGTTTTA
>CAYTPJ010000073.1:0-10443 GCA_964439755.1 uncultured Oscillospiraceae bacterium | reverse complement strand
TTCATGGGTGAAAAATAATCCGAACGAGTCACCTGCAAAACAACAAAGCTTAAAAAGGTTATGAGTATGAGCACACATGCTATGGTGTAAGTGCAAAAGGCTTTTTTGATTTTTTGAATCATCGGCATCTCTCCTTTGTTTGAGCTCCTGTTTCATTATATCATAGCAACCTTTTGCTGTCCATGCGTTTTGCCTTTCATATGATAATTTTACATTTGGGGCACAATAGCAATAAAAAAACATAGAAAAGCTGTGACGAGGCAAATGCTCCATCACAGCTTGAGGGTTAAATACACGGATTATCGAGTTATATCATCCACGTGCTTTTGAATGATGGGTTGGTTGTCTTTTGTACACAAACACATGATGTTCTCTGAATAATAACTGTCTGTAAACAGCAGTCTGTTTTCCTGTTTGGGCATATATGCACCCTTGCTTATGGTATAAAACAAAGCATCTACTTTGCCACTTTGTAAAGCAACCAATCTTGCAGAGGAAGCAATTTCAACCAATTCAAATCTGATGTTTGTTACTTCACTGAGCGCAGAAAGCAAAGCCACGTTAAACCCACAAGGCTTGCCTGTCACATCCACATAATCAAGAGGAGGACAATCTGCAGTTATGGCAATTTTAACCACTTGTTCCCCTTTCATTTCTGGAATGACTTGCGCAGTAAGCTCCTCATCCGTGGGTGTATTACGCAACCAAGTTTCAATGAGTGCATCTAATTTTCCATTTTCTTTGAGTTTCTTTAAACCTTCGTTTAAAGTTGCTTGCAAGGCTGTGTTCTCTTTTTGAACACCCATGAAAAAGAAAACAGGTATGTTTGTTTCAACAGTCGTCAAATTTTCATTGCGTGCAACAACATATCGTGCAAACGAATCTGCCCAAGGAAGATAATCCACACGTCCCTCTACAAGCACCTTAACACAGGCATTCGCTGTTTCAAAAGCAATGCGTTCAATAGGATCTTCTGGTTTTTGATTGGCGAGCGCATCTTCGTTTTCATACATGTTTAAGCCACCCACCTGGAGCTTTTGGTCTTTAGCAAAAGCCGTGTGTGAAGTGCATACTGAATCCAAGATTTTCTCTGTTTTCATTTGTTTATTTCCTTTTATTCTTCATGTGTATTCATTGTTTTAAGAAAGGGTTATTTCTTTCCTGTAGCTTTTAATTGGCTTATGTACGCATCTGCTTTCTTTTCAAACGTACCTTTTAAACCTATAATCGCAACTTCGCCTGTATAGTATTCATCTGTAAGCAAAAGCAAAACATTGTCAAGGGTGGGACGGTCAACAAAGTTCAAAGAGTAGAACATGATGTCGATTTTCCCTGTTTCTAAAGCGACAAGGCGTGCGCTGTTTTCAACCACGACAATTTCAAAATTGATGCCCAATTCTTCGCTCAAAGCGCTGAGCAAGCTGATGTTAAATCCGGCAGGTTTGCCATCTGCTGTCATAAAGTCAACAGGAGGCATTTGCCCTGTAAGCCCTACTTTATAGGTCTTTGCACCTTGGATGACAGGCAATGTTTGGGGCTTCATGTCAGCATCCTTGGGTGGGTTGTCAATCCATGTTTTGATGAGCGTGTCCAATTTGCCATTTGCTTTTAAAACTTGGATGCCCTTGTTCAATTCTGCACGCAGTTCTTCTTGCCCTAAAGGTACACCCATGTGCATTTTGTTTACACGGCCTGTGGGCTTAGAGCCTATTTTGTCGTTTTTTGCCATGATGTATCTTGCCATCAAAGCATCGGGCATAACAGCAATGTCAGCTTTTCCAGTTGTAATGGCAAGCGCAAGGTCTGTTGTGCTTTCGTAAAAGTCAATGATCAATTTGTCAGTGGGCTTAGGCACATTGCCACCTTCAATCCCATTATGTGCTTCAAAGTTGTTCATGCCAGCAAGTTTTATAGGCTTTTCAGCCTCTTTTGTGGGTGCACACCCTCCGAGTAAGACAATACCAACCACCAAGATTAGACAGAGTATTTTTTTCATTGTTTTCTTTTCCTTTCGTCTTATAGTTTGATTTTTATAATATTCACACCGTTTTGGTAACAGTGTGTATATTCCTGAGCCACATTTTTGAGTATGGTAACGCCCAAGTGTGCGCCCTCCTCCGTTGTTTCGTCAAACAGATTGTAGGCATTGCCCACACAGTTTAATTGAAGGAAAATGGACTTGTCCAGTTCGCTATAACTGATGTTGAGTTCCATGTCCACTGCCATTGTTTGAGGCACTGCCCCCTCCAACATTTCATACACCAATTCTTCTGTGCACAGTTGCAATCTATTTGCAAACTTGGTGTCTATGCCGTATTTTTCAGCAAAAAGGCGAATGCCCCCGTGCAACTGCATCAAATCAAACGCTCTTTCTTGGATGGATTGAGAAAAATACTTAAGCTTTTGAATAAATGCCTGCGTTTTGGGCTTTTTCGGTGTGTCAAACAATTCTTTGGGCGTGCCTTGTTCATAAATGCCCTTTTCGTCAAAGTACAGCACTCTTGTGCCCACTTCACGAGCAAAGTTCATTTCATGCGTTACAATCACCATCGTCATGTTGCGCTTGGCAAGCATACGCATGGTGGCAAGCACTTCGCCCACCATGGTGGGGTCAAGCGCAGAAGTAGGTTCATCAAACAGCATGATTTTAGGCTCCATCGCAAGGCAACGTGCAATGGCGATACGCTGTTTTTGCCCCCCTGAAAGCACAGAAGGCATGGCGTGGCGCTTGCTCTCTAAGCCCACCATTTTTAAAAGTTCTGTGGCTTTTTCAATGGCTTTTTCTTGCAACATGCCCTTGATTTTCATGGGTGCAAGAATCATGTTGTCGAGCACATCCAAATGTTCAAACAAGTGAAACCCTTGGTACACCATGCCCATTTTTTGGCGAATTTTGTTGACATCTGCACCTTTTAGAGTAATTTCGTCTTGCTCTATAAACACGTGCCCACTGTTGGGCGTTTCCAGCAGGTCAAGGGAGCGCAAGAACACGCTTTTTCCACACCCTGACCCCCCAATGATGACCACACGTTCCCCTTCTTCTATCGTGAGAGAAACGTCTTTGAGCACTTCCAATGCGCCAAAGGATTTGCATAGGTTTTTAACTTCAATCATGCTCATAATGCACTTCTCCTTTCTGCTCTTTTTTTCTTCGTAGCATCCATAAGAGCAAAAAGCCCGTAGCATAAGTAAGACAGCCCTAAGTAGAGCAACATGCCTACAATGATCATGAACAAAGGTTGCATGGTGCGACTGCCAATGTTGTTGATGACACGAGTTAAGTCCGTAATGGTGACATAGCCCACCACGCTTGTCCACTGAATGAGGTTTACAACGGTGGATTGATAAGTGGGCTTTGCAATTTTTATTGTTTGAGGCAAGGAGATGAGCTTAAACGCTTGCCACTTTGAAAAACCCAGTGTGCGTGCCGCTTCTGCTTGCATTTTGTCTGTTGCAGACAGGGCAGCACGGAAACATTCTGCTGCGTGTGCTGACGTGTTGAGCGAAAATGCCACCACTGCAATCATGGGTGCAGAGAGCGTACTGGAGGCAAACACCACGTAGTACATCAGCATGAGGAGCAACAGCACAGGGCTTCCTCTGAGCACTGCGATGTACAGGGAAGCAATCGTCCTTAAAACAGCATTTTTGTGCATCCGAAGATAGCATATCAATGCACCCAAGAGAGAGCCTATGAGTGTTGAAAGCAGGGCAATTTGAAGGGTGACCCACAGCCCCCCTAACACCACTTTGTAAGACCCTCCCATAATGAGTGTTTGGTAAATCAAGTCAGACATCGTTGTTTCCTTTCTCATGTACACAGTCTGCTTTTGGCATTGTGTGTTTTACTTTTGCATCACAGCCCCTGTGAGGTGATACGCCATATCGTATTGTTCAATGTATGTGCTCTTTAAGTGCAAACGTTCAGAAACATTGTTTGAAAATTCTTTTATTTTTTCATCATTGCCACATAGCATCACCAAAACTGTGTCGTTTTCCACCGTCTGCCCTTGTTCATTCACAAAGCAACCCCAAGTTTGAAGCACAGTACCCCCTGTTTTGATTTTTACAAGCTCCTCTTTTACAACAGCCATGCCTTCTTCTATCGTCACGATTTGCTTTTCGGTGTCCCTATCTGCTAACCCGAAATAAACAAAGTGTGCCTTATTGGGCGTAAGTACAATGCCCCCTTGCATATGTGCATACACACCCACGGCTGACAATAAGAGAACGCAAACGATAACCAACAATACTTTCTTTTTATTTTTCACTGCTTTTATCTCCTTTCTTTTTGTTCTTGCTTTTTACCCTTCTTGGTAAATTTCAGTATATCATAAAATATCCATAAAAATCGTTTTTAGGGATATATCGCACTTTTTTAGGGATATATCGTATTTTTCACATTCAAAACAAGGCTTGACACCCTCTTTTTTCCCTTTTTGTAGGGGATTTTTGCAATTTTCATATTTAATTGTAAAAGAAAAGTTAATTGTGTTTACAAATGCGCATTTTTTGCTTATAATATAGGATGTGGTTTTCTTTTTGTACCACAAAAATGCGATATCCTACTTGAAAGGGGCTTACAATGAGCTTTCATAGAAATAAATACTCTGCCGTGCCACTAAAAAACATCAAAAAAAAGAACGCAGAAAATACTGCCGTTCGCCACACCACAGAACCGCCTACCCTCCAAGTGCCACTGGAAAAGAAAATGCGCCGTCATGTGTGGCTTCAATTGCTCATGACATTTGGGTTGCCCCTTTTGTTTTTGATTGCGCTTTTTGTGCCAAACACCATCTTGCGTTTGGTTTTTATTGGTGTTACACTCTTTTCCATTTTAGCCATGTATGTGTTAAAAGCATTTGTCAAAAATGCACGAGGCACATTGAGCTTTATCTACATTGCATTGACGCTCGTTATTGTGGTGGCGCTGTTTACCAGTGGTGCGTTTGCGCCCCCTAAAAAAGAGCCTCAAAAAGTGGATGTGAACTCCATATTTTCTTCTTCCAGTGCGCTGGATGTGCCCAACTTGCCCTCTAATGCTGACACGACGCCTCCACAAAGCACAGAAATGCCCATTTCAGAAGCGCAAATCCGTTTAGAGGAGTTTATGGAATATTGGGTGAACAACCAAAGCGCCAACATGCTCACCATCTGCCGACCCAATTGGGTAGAAACAAAAGAAAGCCCAGACAGGGAATTGTTCAACCTGTTGGGTTTGAGCAGACCTGAAGCCAACTCCTACCGTGTCACAAACGTGTACGGCAGTGAAGCAGACACGTCACGCACCATCGAATTGCTCATGGATATGAAGCAGAGCAACGGCTCTGTGATTACAAGAAGATATCAAATCATCATGCTGAGAATGAACGATGTGTGGTACATCGACCCCGACTCCTTAAACAGCTCCTCCGTCGTAAAAGCCACGCATACACCCGACCCCAACATGACCCCTGAACCCTACGTGCCTCCAACGAGTGAGCCCACGTACACCCCCAAGCCCACAGTAGGCCCTCAAACTTCCATTTATTACAACACGGATGGGGGCAAATATTACCACATTGACGCCAACTGTAAGAGCGTGGATAAGAGTTATCGTCCCTTGCAAGGCGTGTTCATGTTTGCTGAAATCAACAACGAACGGTACAAATCCCTCTTGCGCTGTATCGATTGCGATGCGCCCAGCCGTCCTCTTGTGCTCCGTTAAAAATGCAACGCTTCCACGAATGCGCAAAGTGCATCCACCATATACAGCTGTGCATACTTGATTTTGCCCCCAAAAGCGCTCAAAGATTGTTCTAAAAGGGCATCGTCTAAATTCTGTATACATTGTTCGCACATATTTTGCACAGGCAAAAGAGCAGAAGGCATTTGCACAAACGCACTTTCAAACTTTGCTTTTAAAGCCTCTAAAGTCTTTTTGTGTGACACGAGCACTTCTTGCACTTGCTCCCTTTGCTTTTCTCCTTTGTCCAAATAAAAAGACTGTTCAAAGAGCAAAGAAGGGGTCAAAAAAAGCGTGTTGAGCAAATCTTTGCTCGCACTCGTTTGCGCACTTTTGCCTGATAATTGAAGCGTCACATGCTCTCTTTTGACCACGTGCACCACCGTTTCCACTTCGTGCCACTCTTTGAGCTTGCCCATCATTTCTTGTGCGCTCACACGGCTTTTGTAAGAGGACAAGAGCAGGCGATACAACCCATCTTCCTTTAAAAGGTAGCAAGCTGCCCCTCTTTTTTTCAGCTGTTCAGCGAGTATTTTCGCCTCATGCACCTGCGAAAAGGCGCCTGCTTGCAAGGTATAGTCACATGCGCCTTGCAAATACAGCGTTTCCTTGCTTGTTTTATCTTTTTCCAAGGAAAAAAAGCTCTGTATGTCCTGCTTTCTTTGATGACGTTCGTATTCGTTCAACCCATGGTCCACATACCATGTATACACGAAATACGCTATCATCCCGAGCACCATCAGCCAAACAAACAGCTTAAAAAAACGCCGTCTGACCTTGATTTTCCTCGTTTTCAATCGCCCTGCTCGCATCCTGTGCCCCCCCCTTAATTAAAATGCTACATCGTGCACACACTGCCTCTATATACACTATGATTGCAATCATTAAAGTATGAACAAAAGGAGATAAAAATGTTTTATCACATCGACACCATCCCCGTTTGGGACGCTTACAAGCAAGGCACCATGTGCCCCATTTGTTACCTCAGGGAGAAGAACGAACTGTTAGACGTGGAGCGCTTTTTGGGTGGGTCCGTTATGGAACCTGACATGCGTATCAAGGTCAACCAAAAGGGCTTTTGCCCCCATCACCATAAAATGCTCTATGATTTAAAAAACAGATTGGGGCATGCGTTGCTCATGCAAACACGCCTTCAAACTGTGCGAAACGATGTGCTCCCTTTGCTCAAAAAAGCGCAATCTTCTATGAAAACAGGCATTTTAAAAGGGGATAAATCGGGTGCGCTTTTGGAGGCTTCCAAAAAAATCGAACAGAGTATGTCCTCCTGCATTATTTGTGACAGCATCAACGAAAATGTGAAACGCTATGTGCATACATTGCTTCACTTGTACAAAACAGACGCTGCTTTTAAAAAAGCCTTTGAGCAATCCAAAGGTGTTTGTATGCACGATTTGCCCTTGTTGCTCAACACAGCGAATGAAACACTATCGGGCGAAACGCTCAAAACTTTTGTTTCTACGCTTGTAGAAATTCAGCAAAGAGAGCTTGACCAACTGCAAGCAGACATTGACGGTTTCTGCGTGAAATTCGATTATAGAAACAAGGACAAACCTTGGGGCACAAGCAAAGGCTCTTTGGAGCGCACAGTCAATAAATTAAGGAAAAAGACCTTTAAGGAGGAAACCTAAGCGCAAAATGAAAAGATACCTTGCTTTTCTACTCGTCTTTCTGTGCATTTTTTCGCTCACTGGGTGCACGCAAACAAAAAAGGCAGACGTTCAAAACACCCTGCCTCCTGTTGTCGACCCCTATACAGCGACAAATGGGGATTTTTATTATGCCCAAACACTGCCTTTTACGCTCGTGACGCCTCACTTTATGACGAGCTATAAACAGCAAGAAGTGATGCTCCCTTTGAACAATTTGAATGACATGGATGCCGTGCTGGACGCCCTTCTTTTTTCCCTCCCCTATGAGGATAAAATCAAGCGCTTAAACAGCACTGTGTTGTCCAACGGCATTGCGACTGTGAACTTATCTCTCTCTGCCTTAAAGCTTCAAAATCACGACCTTTTCGCCCTTTTTCAGAGCATTGCCAACACGCTTTGCAATCTAAAAAACGTGGAAAAAGTCAATGTCCTTGTGGGCAACGTATCCCCCGGGCTGGACGTGGGCGACACACTGCCTCTTGGGCTGTTTTCAAAAAACCTCACAGACAACCCCAAAACGTTGTACAATCGCTTGTTAGAAGAACGCTCTTTGCCCTTTGAACAAAAAAATGTGCACACGATAGAAGGCGCTTTATACCTCCCTCTAAAGCATGCGCAAGGTCTGATTGCGCAAGAAAAAACACTCTCTTTTCCCTCTCTGGAAATGGACAAAATTGCGCTTTCCCTCCTTAAAGAAATGGAAAAAAGCTCTTTTTCGCACTTGCCCTCCCTCTCTTTCATCACCTCTTATTTGGCAAAAGACCCTGCTTTTGTGCAAACAAAACAGCGCCAAATCGAGCTTGTATTTGATGAAAGTGTAAACAATGCCATTATGGAGCACGATATCACACGTTTTTACTTTGTGTCTTCTGTCGTGATGACGCTCACTTCCTTTATGCCCAACCTGCAAGCCGTAAGCATCAAAATTGGCAATGAACAAATTTCTGCGCTCACCCCTCCACAAAACATGGTCGCTTCCTCCTCCATGGGCTTTTCAGACGGCTTTATGAGAAGGAGCGATTTCACGCCCTTTGTGATGCAACTCTACCCCTTGTACTTTGTTGACAAGGCACATAACCTTGTCAAAACTGAGCGTGCTCTACCCCCTCAAATTTCCCCTCGCACCCTCTTTGAGGCGCTTATAAAGGGTCCTGAATTTTCAGACACACTGCCTTCTTTGCCCGTGTTCCCTTTTGAAAGCACAGAGGCGCATTTGCTCGGTGTGTCACGCACAAAAGACACGCTTTTGCTCAACTTGAGCACCGACTTTAAAACGCACCTCGAACAATGCTCCAAAGAGGAAGAAAAAGCGCTCGTGTATGCCCTCGTCAACACCATGACAGACACTTTCCCCGTCCAAAACGTGCGCTTTTATGTGGAAGGCACACAACCCCCTTTGATGGGACCAACGCTCTGTGGACTGGGGAATTTCATCCCCACGCATTAAAAATCAAACTTACATAAAAAGGCTTTTCTGCATTATTAGAAAAGCCTTTTTTGATTGTTCCCCTACTGCGCTCCCTCTTGTTTTTCAACTACTTTTAAATTTTCGACACGCAATATTTGAAAACTGCGTGCAGAAAGTTGGTGCATGATTGACAAAGAAAGAAACAGCTGAAAATGTTTTTAAAAAAGTGGGTACAATTGTAAAAACGGCTGATTTTGTTGAAGTTGGTCTTTCGCACTACGATGTTGCAAAGCTTTGCAAGGAGGGTGCAATAGAGCGCATTAGAAACGGCTTTTATCAACTTTCAAGCCAAGACGAAATAAATGAAGAATGGATGATTGCACATTGGATGCCACAAGCCATTGTTTGCGTAGAGTCTGCACTGTTTTATTACGGATATAGCGACTTTGCTCCTCGTAAATGGGCAATCGCAATGCCTCGTTCTTCTTCAAGAACAGTGAAAAAAATGCAACAAGTGCCTGTAAAAGCATATTTTATTCAAAATGATTTTTATACGCTCGGCAAAACACAGGGGGTTTTTAACGGCATCTCTTTGCCTGTATACGACCGTGAACGCACAATTTGTGATTGCTTTAAGTATCGCACAAAACTGGACAATGAGCTATTTAATAAAGCTGTTCACGCCTATATAGCAGATGATAAAAAGAACCTCGCAAACCTCTCAAAATACGCAAAAGACATGCGTGTTTATACAAAACTCATGAATGTAATGGAGGTGCTGCTGAATGGCTGACATGAGCGCATCCGTGCTCGCAAAGTTAAAAAACAAAGCGACCCAAAGTGGACGCAGTAATCAACTTTGCCTGCAACTTTTTTGTCAGGAAGAATTTCTGAGACGATTAGCTTCATCAAGGTACTCTGAAAACTTGGTATTAAAAGGGGGCTTATTCATCTATGCACTTACAGATTTTGACAGTCGAGTAACAGTAGACGTTGACTTTCTTCTTCAAAGAGTGCCCAATACGCCCGAACAGCTGAAGATGATGCTTGAAGAAATCATCGCAACTCCTACTGAAAATGATTATATTACTTTTGAGATTAAAAACATTGCACCCATTTCGGTTGCAAAGAAATATGCTGGAATTAGCGCAACGCTTATAACATATATAAAAAATACTCGTACTACCTTTAGCATTGATTTTGGGGTAGGTGATGTTATTATACCCAAAGGAGAAAAAAGAGAAATTCCTACGCAACTTAATGGATTTACAAAGCCTATTATAAACACATACTCTATTGAAACGACCATAGCAGAAAAGTTGGATGCTATTTTAGATCTGATGGAATTTTCCAGCAGAATGAAAGATTATTATGATATTTATTATCTTTCAAATACTTTTGATTTTGATGGTGAAATATTAACAAAGGCTTTGAAAACAACTTTTGAAAACAGGGGGCATCATTTTACGGTTGAACAATTTATTAGAGTGATGACATTTGCTGATGATGATGCCATGTAAAAGAAATGGAAGGCTTTTATAAATAAAATTGACGTAAACAAGCATGATTTTAAGATAGTTATTCAAACAATAGATTTGTTTTTGAAGGATGCCTTTGAAAAAGCAATCTCGGATAAAAAG
>CAYTPJ010000072.1:2128-10482 GCA_964439755.1 uncultured Oscillospiraceae bacterium | reverse complement strand
ATTTTTTGACTTTTCTATTAAAACGATTTTTAAGCGAAAAACAGGGCGAGGAAAAAGGAGTGCACATGTAATGGAAGTGCCTTTTAAAAACATTGTTCTAAAAGTGTTTTTTTCTTGACAAGGGGAGAAATTAGTGGTAGACTATTTCTAATTTCATAGGTACTTGAAAGGCGATGACGGAGAGGGCTTTAAAGCAGTTCCTTTTTAGAGAGTAGGGCGCAATGGTGTAAGCTTTACAGGGGATTTTTAAAGCAGGTAGCTCCAGAGCTGAAAGGAAGAACGTGTGCAAACGCAAGTAGAACCTTTCCGTGAAACCTACGTGAGTGTGTTATGGCATATCGGGCATATTTGCCCCTGTGCTAAAAGGGGCACTTTTTTAAAAAGTGTAATTTGAGTGGTACCGCGGGCATTTGATTTTCTGCTCGTCTCAAAGTTTATGGCTTTGATGGCGAGCTTTTTGGTATAAAAAGCAGACCACAAAAGCAGTTGAAGGAGGAAACAACGTGGCACAGTTGACTGGACTTTCTGTAAAAATACAAGAAATGGCAGCACGTATTCGTGAACTGCGTGAGATTGAGAATTTAACACCTGCACAGATGGCGAAAAAAACAGATGTGACGGTGACGGAATATTTGATGTGCGAAAGAGGAGAAAGTGACTTAACCTTTGCTTTCCTCTATCGGTGTGCACAGGCGCTCAATGTGGATGTGACGGACATTATTGAGGGCAAAAGCCCTACCCTCCAGTCCTACACGGTGACGAGAAAGGGCGAAGGTCAGCGCATTGAAGAAGCGCATGGCATGGTGTATTACAACTTGGCTGCACCCTTTAAAAACCGTATTGCAGAGCCTTTGTATGTGCAGATTGCGCCCAAAAAAGAGCATGAGAACACAGAAATAGAATTGACACAGCACGATGGGCAAGAGTGCGACATCGTCATTCAAGGCGCTTTGCGTGTGCAAATTGGGAGCCATAATGTGCTCTTAAAAGCAGGCGACAGTATTTATTACGATTCGGGCACCCCCCACGGCATGGTGGCAGAAGGGGAAGAAGAATGTCTTTTCTATGCCATTGTGTTAAATCCGTCTGGTGAGCCCATTCCAGAGCTTACCCCTGTTATGGCTTCTCTCCCTGAAAAGAGAAAAGTGGTGTCTGATCCACGCATTTATACACGCTTTGTGACTTTTGAAGAAGACATAAATGGTGCCCCCATATCTGCTCAATTTCAAAATGTGGACAAGTTTAACTTTGCCTTTGACGTGGTGGATGCATTGGGCACAGAAAAGCCTGAAAAGCTTGCTATGATGCACTTGGATCATAACAAAACGCCCCGTCCTTTTACTTTTAAACAGCTCAAAAAATACTCCAACCAAGCAGCCAACTACTTTACCTCTTTGGGCATACAAAAAGGGGACAAAGTAATGCTCGCATTAAAAAGGCATTATGAATTTTGGTTTGCTATTTTGGGGCTTCACAAGATTGGCGCAGTTGCCATTCCTGCCACTGTGCAACTACTCAAAAAAGACTATGTGTATCGCTTTAAAAAAGCAAATGTGAAGGCAATATTGTGCGCAACGGATGACCAGACGGCAGAAGAAGTGCTCAAGGCAAAAGAAGAAGTGCCCAATGTGAAATTTTTGATTGGTGTAGGAGGGGACAAAGAGGGCTTTAGGAGCTTTGAAAAAGAGTTTGCACTTTTTTCTACGCACTTTGAACGCAAAGAAGATGCGCCTTGTGGGGATGACCCCATGCTCATGTTCTTTACGTCAGGCACAACAAGCTATCCAAAGCTTGCAGCGCACTCTTACAAGTACCCCTTGGGGCACGTGGTGACGGCGAAATATTGGCATCAGGTGGATCCAAATGGCTTGCACTTGACCATCTCGGACACAGGGTGGGCAAAGGCACTTTGGGGCAAATTGTACGGTCAATGGCTGTTAGAAGGAGCGACCTTCTGCTATGATTTTGATAGATTTCATGCAGAGGACATATTGCCTTTGTTTAAAGAATATGGCATCACCACTTTCTGCGCACCTCCTACCATGTATCGCATGATGATCAAGCAGGATTTGGGGAAATATGACTTGTCCTCTGTACACCATGCAACGATTGCAGGGGAAGCGTTGAACCCCGAAGTGTTCAAGCAGTTTGAAAAGTCCACAGGGCTTAAAGTGATGGAAGGGTTTGGACAGTCTGAATCCACCCTCATGGTGGGCAACCTCGTGGGGTCTTCCTATAAATTAGGAGCGATGGGCAAGCCTGTGCCCACGTATGACATCACCATTTTAAACGAACAAGGCGAAGAAACCAAAGATGGTGAAGTGGGCGAAATTGTGGTCAACGTGCAAAATGGCGCACCTTGTGGCTTGTTTTACGGCTATGAAGGGGACAAAGAAAAAACACAAGAAGTGTGGCATGATGGCTATTATCACACAGGGGATGAAGCGTGGCGAGATGAAGACGGATTTTACTTCTACGTGGGTAGAAAAGATGACGTCATCAAGTCTTCTGGGTATCGCATCGGGCCTTTTGAAATTGAGAGCGTGATTATGGAACTGCCTTATGTGTTGGAATGTGGCGTGTCTGCTGTGCCAGATGAAGTGCGTGGGCAAGTGGTCAAAGCGAGCATTGTGCTCACCGAGGGCACAGAAAAAACAGAGGAGCTTAAAAAGGCAATTCAGACATATGTTAAAACGCACACAGCGCCTTATAAATACCCACGTATTGTAGAGTTTAAGGACGAATTGCCCAAAACAACCAGTGGTAAAATCATTAGAAATCAGCTGTAAAGAAGGGGGAAACACATGTTTAAACTTTACACGGATGTACACGAGTTTTACCAAGATACATATGATGTGCTCATGCAAAACGAAGCACAAAACATGATTTTGCTGGGCAACTTGATAACAGGGCACAAAGGGGAAGAAACGCTCGGATGGAGAGACCCTAAAAATTGGGTGATGGCCACTGTAACGGAAAACCATGCCATTGTGCTCGTTGCCTTAATGACACCACCATACAACATTACGCTGTATGCTGTGCACAATGAGGCGAACAAAGTGCATGTATCTTGCCTAATAGAGGGGCTAAAGGGGCATTTTATTCCAGGTGTAACAACGGAAAAAACGCTCGCAGAGCTGTTTTGCGCCTTGTATACAGAAAAATATGCGCTCAAAGCGATTGTGCAAATGAATCAGCGTATGTATGTATTGGAAGAAGTGCAAAAAGATATAGAAGAAATTGGCACATTGCGCCTTTTAACAGAAAAGGACATGTATTTTTTCCCTCACTGGATGGAGGATTTTACAGCGTGCAGTACGTATGGAAATGACAGCATGAGCATCCCCAAAGATACAGAAACTTATTATTTCCGATTGCATTCTAAAAAGTTGTACGTGCTGGAAAAAGAGGGCAAGCCCGTCTCTATGGCAGGCTTTACAAGAGAAATGCAAAATGCGATAGGCGTAGCTTTTGTATATACACCCTTTTGCTTTAGAGGCAAAGGGTATGCCTCCTCTTGTGTGGCGCAGTTGAGCAAATTAGCACTGGATAAAGGGTATAAACAATGCGTGCTGTACACGGATTTGAGCAACCCGACCTCAAACAGTATTTATCAAAAAATTGGTTATAAGCCCATTTGCGATTCTTTGATGATGCAGTTTGAAAATAAAGAATAAGGGGGAAACACATGCAGACAAAGAGGATCAACTTGTTCATGGGGCATTATGGGAGTGGGAAAACGCATCTTGCTGTCAATTACGCAGCGCTTTTGAGCGATATGAAAATGCACCCTGTGATTGCAGACTTGGACATTGTAAACCCCTATTTTAGAACGAAAGATTCGCTGGAGTTTTTAAAACAAAAGGGCATTTCGCTCATAGCATCTCCTTTTGCAGGGTCTAATGTGGATTTACCTGCCCTCCCTCAAGAAATGTATAGCATTGTGGACGATACATCGCACACGTATGTGATAGATGTGGGAGGAGATGACAGGGGAGCGCTTGCGCTTGGACGGTTAAGAGAGGGCATTTTAAAGGAAAATAATTATGAAGCCTTCTTTGTCGTCAATTTTTTTAGGCCATTAACAAGGAATTTTGAAGAAACAGTAGAAGTATTACAAGAAGTGCAAAGTGCATCGGGCATTTGTGCCACTGCGCTCGTCAATTGCTCCAATTTAGGGGAGGAAACGAGGGCAGAAGATGTGTTGAGCACGATAGATGAAATGGACAAGCTGTCAAAGTACACCAAACTGCCTGTAAAAATGACGGCGATTATGCCCAAACTACACCAAGCACTAAAGGGTCAAATAGACAATTTATTTTGCTTAGAGCATCATCAGACACACTACTAAAAAGGAGAAAAAGAAATGGCAAAGGTTACATTTAAAACGGATTTATGTAAAGGTTGCGGATTGTGCACAGAGTTTTGTCCCAAGAAAATACTGATTTTAAGCAAAGATAAAATCAATCAAAAAGGGCATCACCCTGCTGAAATGACGGACGAATCCAAGTGCATCGGGTGCGCATTTTGTGCCACCATGTGCCCTGACTGTGTGATTGAGATTGAGAGGTAATAAAAGTATGTCAGACAAAGTATTGATGAAGGGCAATGAAGCCATTGCAGAAGCAGCCATCTTGTGTGGGTGCAAACATTATTTTGGATACCCCATCACCCCCCAAACGGAAATTGCCGCCTATATGGCAAAGCGTTTGCCCAAAATTGACGGTGTGTTTTTACAAGCAGAGAGTGAAATCGCAGCCATTAACATGGTGATTGGCGCAGCGTCTGCTGGTATTCGTGTTATGACGTCTTCTTCAAGCCCTGGGATTTCCTTAAAGAGCGAGGGTATTTCTTACCTTGCAGGGTGTGATTTGCCTGCACTCGTTGTCAATGTACAGCGTGGTGGCCCTGGCCTTGGGGGCATTCAGCCTTCCCAGTCGGACTATTTTCAGGCAACCAAGAGCATAGGGCACGGCGATTTTAGGCTCATCGTGCTCGCACCTTCTTCTGTTCAAGAAATGGCATCTTTAACGAGCAAGGCATTTGATTTGGCAGAAAAATATCGTATGACTGCCATGCTCCTTGCAGATGGCACGATGGGGCAAATGATGGAGCCTGTGGCGCTCACAAAGGGCGAAAGCGTTGAAACGCCTAAGCCTTGGGCATTGACGGGCACGCAGTTAAAGAGAAAGCACAATGTGGTCAACTCCTTGTCTTTAATCCCTGAGGAGCTTGAAAAAATGAACTTTGAACGCTTTGAACGGTATAAGCAAGTGGAAGAAAACGAGTGCATGTATGAAGAATATTTGATGGAGGATGCTGAAATCTGCGTGGTAGGCTTTGGCATTGCCTCTCGTGTGAGCAAAAATGCCATTGACGAAGCACGCAAACAGGGTATCAAAGTGGGCATGATTCGCCCCATCACATTGTGGCCCTTCCCCAAAGCCCCTCTTTTAAAAGCAGCAGACAAAGTGAAAGCGTTTATCTCTGTGGAGCTGAATATGGGGCAAATGATTGAAGACATTGAGCTTGCTATTCGCTGTAAAAAGCCTGTGCACCTCTTAAATAGAACGGGTGGCGTGATTATGAGCCCAGACGAAGTGCTCAAAAAAATTCAAGAAATCCATGCCATGAAAGGGGAATGAAATAGATGAAAGTATTTGAAAAACCACATGCATTGCTCGACACACCCATGCACTATTGCCCAGGGTGTACACATGGCATTATTCACCGTCTTGTGGCAGAAGCGATGGACGAATTGGAGATTGAAGGTAGAACAGTGGGCGTAGCCTCCGTTGGTTGCTCTGTGCTCACATACAATTATTTTGGGTGCGATATGGTGCAGGCAGCGCACGGCAGAGCACCTGCCGTTGCAACAGGTGTAAAGCGTGCAAATAAAGACTTGATTGTGTTCACCTACCAAGGGGATGGCGACCTTGCTGCCATTGGCACAGCTGAAACAGTGCACTCTGCTTCCAGAAATGAAAACATCACCATTATTTTTGTAAACAACGCCATTTATGGCATGACAGGGGGGCAACTTGCGCCCACTTCTTTACCTGGCCAAGTGACGCAAACTTCTCCTTATGGCCGTGATGTGACCACAGCAGGGTACCCTGTCAGAGTGTGCGAAATGCTTGCCACATTGGACGGCCCACAGTATTTAGAGCGTGTGGCAGTCAACAATGTACAGAATGTGAAAAAAGCAAAAGCTGCCATCAAAAAGGCATTCCAAAATCAGGTGGAAGGCAAGGGCTTTTCCCTTGTTGAAATCCTTTCCACTTGCCCCACCAACTGGGGTAAATCCCCCATGGATGCCTTAAAGTGGCTGAATGAAAACATGGTGCCCTATTATCCTTTGGGCGTGTACCGTGATAAGGAGGCAAACGTATGAGCACGAGTGAAATTTTGCTTGCCGGGTTTGGTGGTCAAGGCGTGTTGTTCGCAGGCAAATTCTTAGCCAACAAAGGGCTTTTGGAAGGGAAAAATGTGAGCTGGCTCCCTTCTTATGGCCCTGAAATGCGTGGGGGCACTGCCAACTGCTCTGTCATTGTTTCTGATAACAACATTGGATCGCCCATTGTCAATCAACCTTCTGTGCTCATTGCAATGAACTTGCCTTCTTTGGATAAGTATGAAGACAAAGTGCAAGCAGGGGGGATCATCGTGTATGATAGCACCTTGATTGAAAGAAAATTGCACCGTACAGACGTTACGTGTGTCGCTCTGCCTGCCACAAAAATGGCATCCGAAGCAGGGGTGCCCACATTGTCTAACATGATGCTTTTGGGCGCATTCTTTAAACATAATGATGCGCTTAAAATGGAGGGCATGGAAGATTGTGTAAAGAAAGTTATTTCTGCACGCCATCAAAACATGCTGGAGATTAACTTAAAAGCCATTCAAATGGGTTATGATAACGCTTAAGGAGCAAACAAAATGGATATTAAAATTCAAAAGTCCGAACATTTAAAAGAAAAACCAGACCAGAGCAATTTGGGCTTTGGCAGACATTTTACAGACCATATGTTCATTATGGAGCACAACAGGCAAGAGGGCTGGCATGATGCACGCATTGTTCCTTACCAAAATTTGTCCATCAGCCCTGCTTCTACTGTGTTGCACTATGCCGTAGAAGTGTTTGAAGGCATGAAAGCGTATAGAACACAAGATAACAAAGTGCAGCTCTTTAGACCTATGGAAAACATGTTGCGCATCAACAATTCAGCAGAGAGAATGACTCTCCCTCAAATAGACCCTGACTTTGTGCTCAAGGCACTCAAAACGCTCATTGAATTGGATCAGGACTTTGTGCCTTCTTTGCCCGGTACGTCCTTATATATTCGCCCATTCATGTTCGCAAATGACGAATTTTTGGGATTGCACACAGTGCAAAACACTACTTTTGTCATCATTCTGTCCCCTTCAGGGAGCTATTATAAAGAGGGCTTAAATCCTGTTTCTATTATGATTGAAACAGAAGATGTGCGTGCTGTACGTGGTGGCACAGGGTACGCAAAGTGTGGGGGCAACTACGCTGCCTCTTGCCGTGCAGGCCTTAGAGCAGAAGAAAAGGGCTATTCCCAAGTGCTTTGGCTGGATGGTGTGCATAGAAAATATATCGAAGAAGTGGGCGCTATGAACGTGATGTTCAACATAGATGGCACCATTGTAACGCCTGCTTTGTTAGGCTCTGTGCTCCCTGGCATTACGAGAAAGAGCATCATAGAGTTGCTCAAGCAAAAGGGCTATAAAGTGGAAGAACGTCAAATTTCTGTGGACGAAATCATCACTGCCCTTCAAAATGGCACATTGAAAGAAGCGTGGGGCTGTGGCACAGCGGCTGTTGTGTCGCCCATTGGAAAGCTGATGTATGAAGACACAGAGTATGTCATTTCAAACAACCAAATTGGCACGCTCACGCAGGATTTGTACGACACTTTAACAGGTATTCAGTGGGGCAAAATCCAAGATCAGCACAACTGGGTTACAGTGGTTTGCTAATATTTATAAGGCATTTTGGCTGTTTGCGCAGTGCAAAATGCCTTTTTGAATGGCAAAATAGACACACCCAAAATTCAAGTAATATTTACCACCTTTTGTGCTAAAAAAGGGCACTAACATGCTATAAAGAGAGGGAAATACACTTGTTTTGTGATAAAATGTTTGATATAATGAAGGGGAAAATAAAAAGCTTTTGGAGAAAGGGCATACATCATGGAACAGTTAAAGAGAATTACGGACTTTGAATCTTTGGGCATGGGGCTTTTGGTGCACTATGGCGCATATTCCCAGTATAGACAGGGCGAATGGGCGCTTGAACTTTGCCATATGGACAAGGAAACGTATGAAAA
>CAYTPJ010000072.1:0-2028 GCA_964439755.1 uncultured Oscillospiraceae bacterium | reverse complement strand
CACACCACGCTCGATTGGCACAACCCCTTGTTCAAGGAAGATTTTGACGCATACCTCACATACCTGTATAAATCCGTTGAAATTTTGTGCACACACTATGGCAAAATCGGGGGATTTTGGTTTGATGGCAACTGGTCTAAGCCAGATGCAGACTGGAAGTTGGACGAATTTTATGGCATGATTAGACGTTTGCAACCAGACGCCATCATCACCAACAACACAGGGCTTGAAGCACAAGGCGCAATTGGGCACAAGGAAATTGACTGTGTCACTTTTGAACAAGGCGCACCCACCCCCTTAAATTATGATAAACTGGGCAAATACGTGGCAGGCGAAGTGTCTTTCCCCTTGAATGAACACTGGAGCGTGGCACACGACATCAATTATAAGCCCATGAGCTATGTGGTTAAAACCTTCCTTGCATGTAGAAGACTGCGTGCCAACATGGGCATGAGCATTGGTCCAGAGCAGGACGGCACTTTGCCCATCATGCAACAAGCAATGCTTGAAAGCTTGGGCGAATTTGTAAAGCCCTACGGCGATTTGTTCTTTACTTCTCACGAAGGCGCCATCAAAGGTACAGGCAATAACTACTCCCTCGTGGACACACAAAACAACGAATACTTGGTGCTTACTGACTTAAATACATGGGGCGACCAAAATGTTATGCGTGCTGCTGCAAATGGCCACCTCGTATTTGAAAATGTAGAGAAGAAAGTAAAAGAAATCGTGTGTTTGGACAATGGCGAAAAGCTCGTTTTCACACAAAACACACAGCAAAATCTGCTCTACTTACCCCCAGTGCATTTCTCTTATGGCACGAGCATGATTGCCCGTGTTGCCAAAGTGATTTACGAATAAACCATATAAAAAGAAGGCGTTGCGCCTTCTTTTTTTGCGTTTTAATATGTGTCTGCTCTCATTTCACATTGTTTTAAAATGGTTTCCATGGCATCTTCCACACCTTCTGGAGGATGCTTGTGTTTTATTTTGACAATTAGACTTGACAAAATGGCAAGTCGAGAATATAATATATATGGCAATCAAAATAGTGCCAAACGAAAGGAGCACCACGATGGGAAAGGAATTAGGTACACGAATAACCGAAACTTTGAAAAAAAGTGGAATAACACAAAAGGAATTAGCAGGTCGAATAGGGGTGACGGAAGCGGTTGTGTCAAGGTATGTTTCTGGCGATAGGGAGCCAAAACCTGATATTCTGGCAAATATTGCCACTGCATTACACACCACATCAGATTTTTTGCTTGGAATTGAGACTGAAGAATTTAGCCATCCGAGAATCTGTCGTATGATTGCAAGAAACGCAACAACAATGACTGAGCAGGAGAAAAAAGAACTTATTAACGCTTTATTTGGGGAGGAGTAAGCTTGAGTATAATATTATCAAATAGTAGATATGAAGAAATTAAGAGAACAATAGTCGAACTGTTTATTAAATACGATGTAAACTGTGTGCCGGTTAATGGTTTTGAGTTAGCCACAAAAATGGGAATTAAGATAATACCATATTCGGCTATACTGATAAATAAACGATGGTTGCTTTTTAAGAAAAGTGAAGATGGATTTTGTTTAGAAAAATCAAACGACGATTGGTACATCTATTACGATGATGGAAAGGATTATGGCAGAATAAATAATACGATTATGCATGAAATTGGACATGTTGCATTAGATCATGCTGAAGATAGTGCGCTTGCAGAAAAAGAAGTTAGATTTTTCGCAAAATATGCTTTGGCCCCACCGATATTGATACATAAACTACAACTACAAAACGCAACGGAGATATCGAATTTTTTCAATATTAGCTATGAGGCGGCACAATATGCGGTTTTGTATTACGAGAAATGGCTTAAATTTGGAGCAAACTTTTACACAGATTATGAAAGAAAACTTCTAAAGTTGTTTCAAGATATTGCATAGAGGAGGTGAGAAAGATGATTGTTCTATCGGTGTAAATAAGTACTACCAATACTTATTTACATCTTAAAATTAACAAATATTATATTT
>CAYTPJ010000071.1:0-10698 GCA_964439755.1 uncultured Oscillospiraceae bacterium | reverse complement strand
GCCTGTGTATATCCCCGACTTTACACAAGGCAAGTGGATGACGAGAAAGTAACGAGCGTAAATGCTCCTATTTGACGCCCCTACAAACTCCTTCTCAAAAAAAATTGTAAAAATGCAAATTATTTATAAATAGCTCTTGCAAAAGCACAAAAAGTGTGATAAAATACGATAAGTGGCTCATGAATTGCCGTTCATGAATCCACGTAGCGTAATCGCAAAAAAGAGGTGAAATGGCATGAAGGAAAATACACATCCAAAGTACGGCAAGTGCGTTGTTCGTTGCGTATGCGGCGAAACATTTGAAACTGGTTCCACAAAGAAGGAAATGAAGGTTGATATCTGCTCAAAGTGTCACCCGTTCTTCACCGGCAAGCAGAAGTTGGTGGACAGCGGCGGCCGTGTTGATCGCTTTAAGAAGCGTTTCGGCATGTAATGTGCGCAATAAAAGAGGCGGGCTTTTTAAAGGCTTAGCTTCTTTTTCTTTTTTTAAGCAATACCTCCTGCAAAATGGGTATATATGATATAGGGATGAAAGCATGCTTTTTGTGCGTTCATCTTGTGACGCACGATACACGTGCTGACACAGAAAGGATTTTATTATGAAAGATAAAAAACAACTCCCCCCAGATATTGGTGGTCAAGCTGTGCTTGAAGGGGTGATGATGAAAAGCCCAGAAGCGATTGCCATTGCTGTTAGAAGGCCCAATGGCGACATTGTGGTGAAACGTGATGCCTACGTACCTCTGTCTAAAAAACACAAATGGATGGGGCTCCCCTTTATCCGTGGCGCTGTCAGCTTTGTAACCATGCTGTCTATGGGCATGAAAACGCTGGATGCCTCCTCCAAAATGTGTGGCATGATGGAAGAAGAACCTTCCAAGTTTGAAAAATGGCTGTCCAAAACATTGGGCAAGAGCATTGACAAAATTGTGATGGCTGTTGCCATGGTGCTCGCTGTTGTTTTGTCCTTTGGTTTATTTGTATTTTTACCCACTTTGCCCACTGCTTTTTTAACGAGCTTGGGTTGGTCTCCCCTTTGGGTGAACTTGGTTTCAGGCGTTATCCGCATTGCGCTTTTGATTGGGTACATCGCCTTGTGCGCACGTATTCCCGACATGCGCAGGGTGTTCCAGTATCACGGTGCAGAACACAAAACTGTGTACTGCAATGAAAATAATTTGCCTTTGACCCCCAAAAACTGCCAAAAGTTTTCCACCTTGCACCCTCGCTGTGGCACAAGCTTTTTGCTCATCACATTTGTGCTCTCCATATTATTTTACACCACCATTGACTATATCATTTTAGAGTTGACAGGCTTTAACATCGCTTCAAGCATTCCTTTAAAATTATTGCGCACATTGCTCTTATTGCCCCTTTTAACAGGCATCAGCTTTGAAACCTTAAAGGGCTTGGCGCACTCCAATAGCAAAGTGTGCCGTGCGTTGCGTTGGCCTGGGTTAATGCTCCAAAAGCTCACCACCAAACAGCCCACAGATGAAATGTGCGAAGTGGCCATCGCTTCCATGAACGCTGCATTGCACGGCTTGCCAGAGGGCGAAAAAACACCCGAAGGCTGGGTCATTCTAAAAGCAGAAAAGCCCCAAAATGAACAAATTGAAACAGAGAAAAAGGAAGAAAATCAAGCGATATGATGATTCGTCAAGCCCTTTTAAACGCCACCAAAATATTAGAAGAAAATGGCGTGCCCGATGCCAAATTGGATGCCGAGTACTTGCTCGCTTCCGTCCTTTCTTCCCCTCGCTTGCTCGTGCTCGCATCTTCTGACATTCACTTAAACGATGAACGCTTAGAGCAGTTTTTAGCCCTTGTAGAGCGCAGAAAAACAAGAGAGCCTCTCCAGTACATTTTAAAAGAGCAGAGCTTTATGGGGCTTCCTTTTAAAGTGACAGAAGATGTGCTCATCCCACGCTTTGACACAGAGGCGCTGTGCGAGCAGGCGCTCTTTTATGCTTTTGACGACGCACACGTGCTCGACCTCTGTACAGGGTCGGGCGCACTTGCCGTGTCTTTAAAAGCGCTCAACCAAACACTGCATGTAACGGCTGTGGACATTAGCCCAAAGGCGCTGGATGTAGCCAAAGAAAACGCTCTAAACAATGGCGCAGACGTTGTTTTTTTACAGGGTGATATGTTTGCACCCGTCCAAAACAGCACCTTTGATGTGATCGTCTCAAACCCTCCTTATATCAATGAGCAAGACATGCTCACTTTGCAAGAAGAAGTGAAAAAAGAGCCTGTGATCGCCCTTCAAGGGGGCAAAGATGGCATGGATTTTTACAGAATCATCGCACAGCAAGCCAAGCGCCATTTGACACCAAACGGCGTACTTTTGCTTGAAATTGGCGATGGACAGCAAAATGACGTGCGTGCGCTTTTGGAAAATCAATTCAACGTGTCCGTACTGCCTGACATGAATGGTTTCCCCCGTGTGGTTGTTGCCAAATTAAAGGGGGCAACGTATGCTTTCTAAGTTTGAAAAAATACAAGATCGATATGACGAATTGGAGCAAGCCTTGCTTCAACCAGACATTATTTTGGATGTACAAAACTATCAAGCGCTTTTAAAAGAAAAGTCTGCCTTAGATGAAACGGTAGCCGACTATAAAAAATACATCAAACTGCTGGAAGAAATTGAGCAAGCAAAGCTCATGCGAGAGGATGCTGAGCTCAAAGAAATGGCAGAGGAAGAGCTTAAAACGCTCTTGCCCCTTCAAGAACAAATGCTCAACACTTTAAAACTGCACCTTTTAAAGAAGGATAAGAATGACGAACGCAACGTCATCATGGAGTTTCGACCAGGTGCAGGAGGGGATGAAGCAGCGCTTTTTGTACAACTGCTCGTGCGCATGTACACACGATATGCAGAGCGCCACCAGTTCAAAATGGAGCCCATTGATGTTACAGAAACAGAGCTGGGTGGCATCAAAGAAGGGGTGTTTTCCTTGCGTGGAAAAGGCGCATACCAACACATGAAGTTTGAAAGTGGTGTGCACCGTATTCAGCGTGTGCCCCAAACAGAAACAGGGGGCAGAATACACACGTCCACTGCCACTGTGGCTGTGCTCCCAGAAGCGATGGACGTAGAAGTCAACATCAACCCAGATGACATTCGCATTGACACGTACAGAGCGAGTGGGCACGGGGGGCAATACATCAACAGGACGGACTCTGCTGTGCGCATTACGCACTTTCCAACTGGGCTTGTGGTGACTTGTCAAGACGAAAAAAGCCAGCTTAAAAATAAAGAAAAAGCCATGAAAGTGCTCAAAACACGCATGTATGACTTGTATCAAATGCAACAAGATGCAGAATATGCCAAGTATCGCAAAAGCCAAGTGGGCAGTGGCGAACGCAATGAACGCATCAGAAGCTACAACTTTAGAGAAGGGCGTGTCACAGACCACAGAGTAGGGCTCACGCTGTATCGCTTAAACGACATTATGGACGGCGATTTGGATGAGTTTATCCAAGCGCTCATCATAAAAGAGCAGGCAGAAAAGCTTGAAAAACTATAAAAAAAGCTCCTTGTAGAGCCTGCAAAAATTTCTATTTCATATTTATTTTGAACAGAGAAGGAAATACAATGTTTGACACACTTTGCGCTGTCCCTGATGACCAAATGCTTTCATTTGGGGCAGACTTATTAAAAAAAGGGGAAGTGGTCGCTTTCCCCACAGAAACGGTGTACGGCTTAGGCGCAAATGCACTAGACGAACAGGCTGTGCACAAGATTTTTATTGCTAAAAACAGACCGGCAGACAACCCTTTGATTGTGCACGTAGCATCAGAAACACAGCTTTATGATATTTGCCACGTTACAGACAAAGCAAAAAAGCTCATCACACACTTTTGCCCCGGCCCTCTCACCATACTTTTAAAGAAAAAAGAGTGCATTCCCTCTGTGGTCACAGCTGGATTAGACAGCGTGGGCGTGCGTATACCCAAGCATCCCCTCGCCTTAAAGTTACTGCAAACTGTGCGTTTGCCCATTGCAGCGCCCAGTGCCAACCTCTCCACACGCCCTAGCCCCACCACAGCGCAAGACGTGTATGAGGACATGAAAGGGCGCATCCCCATGATATTAGACGGGGGGATGTGTGACGTGGGTGTAGAATCCACCGTGCTCGACTTAACGCACGGCACGCCTATTATTTTGCGCCCTGGTGCTGTTACAAAAGAAATGCTCCAAGACGTATTACAAGAAGAAGTGCAAGTGGCAAACAGCGTGTTGCGCCCCTTACAAGAAGGGGAAAAGGCGCTCTCTCCTGGTATGCGCTACAAGCATTACGCCCCCAAAGGGCGCATGACAATCGTGTTGGGAGAAGAACAAAAGGTCATTCAAAAAATGCAGGAAATGCTATCAGAGGAACAACCTTTGCACCTGAAAACCTGCGTTTTTGCTTTTACAAAGCACCTGCATTTGTTTCCCCACGTACCCTGCTTTGACTTGGGCACAAACGATGTGGACACAGCGCACAACATCTTTTACTACTTGCGAAAAGCAGATTTAGAGCACTTTGACAGAATACTTTCAGAAGGTGTGCTCTCTCAAGGTGTTGGCCTTGCCGTGATGAACAGAATGGCACGTGCCGCAGGGTTTGACATCATCAACGTATAAAACGCATCTCACACACCCCCATTGCAACACGCAAGGGGGCTTTTATTACATTAAAACTGCGTTCAAACGATAGCCAAAGCGATAAATGGTGTCAATGGCTTGGTAGCCCAATTTTTTGCGCAAGCGCTGAATGTGCACATCCACCGTGCGTGTATCGCCTGGGCTTAAATAGCCCCACACTTCCTTTAAAAGTTCATCCCGTGAAACTGCCTTATTTGCGTGCATAACAAGCCCATTGAGCAAGTTGAATTCCAAGCTTGTCATTTTGAATTTCTCACCATTGACATAGATGGTCGTTTCGTCATCATCCATAAATAATTGACAACGCAAGCCTTTGTTTGAAATAGATAGTAAATTACTCATTTGTTATCACCTCACGTATATATAGACGTTATTCAAGTGCATTTTGTTTCAAAAATATTAAAATTTTGTAACTTTCTATAATTTTGACCAATTTTATCCAATTATTCTGTGCAATTTACCCAAATATTCCCTTTTACTTGCATTCTTTTCAAAACATGTTATAATAATATAAGATTTCTCATGCAAAAGGAGCTTTTACATGCAAACGAACACGACACGTAAAGTAATAGGCCTTACACTCGCTGTTTTTTTACCCATTTTAATGGCGCTCAACTACCAAATTTTCATACTCCCCAACGCTTTTGCGCCTGCTGGCATCAACGGCATTGCCACCATGCTTCAATATTTGTTTGACTTTAAGATTGGGTACATGTCCCTCATCGTCAACATTCCCCTCTTTTTCATCAGCTTTGTTTACGTGGGCAGAAACTTCTCTTTGCGCACGCTCTCCTTTGTGCTCATTTTCTCTTTCGCCATGCTCTTTTTTGAAAACAATGTGGATCTATCTGCTTTCAAATACCACACATCAGACGGCAAAAGCACCATCTTAGCCCCCATTGCTGCGGGCGCCATCAACGGTGTTATCTATGCCTACACTTTAAAATACGGCAGCAGCACAGGGGGCACGGACTACGTTGCCGCCATGGTGCACAAAAAATACCCCAAGTTCCCCATGCTGCGCATTATTTTCATATTCAACGTTGCCGTGGCTTTCATGTCCTACTTTGTGTACCACTACAACATGGAGCCTGTTATCCTCTGCTTTATATACACCTACCTCACCACACAGGTGAGCGACCACATTTTGCGTGGTGGCAAGCAAGCCATCAAGGCAGAAATCATTACCCCCTACAAGGACGAATTGACACAGCGCCTCATCAACGATTTGCACCACTCTGTGACCATATTAGATGCGCAAGGGGGCTATTCGCACAAGAAAAAAACAATGCTCATCTGCATCATCAACAAACACCAAATGGTCAAGTTCGCCAATATATTGGGCGAATTCCCCAATACTTTTGCTTGTGTTTCTTCCGTCAATGAAACGATTGGTAACTTTGTTAGAGTGAAAAAGTGAGTGTTTGAAAAGCCGTTTGACGGGCTCTTTTGCACCATATCGACCTTTTAGCGACACTCGACGTAGCCCAGCTACGCCTTCGGTCGCCAAAAAGCCAATACGGCACAAAATATCCTCGTCCTACGGCATTCCCCCCACTCATTTTTCACTCTTTCAGGTTTTTGGGTTTTTATAATATGCTTTGTATACCATCGGTCGTAAAACACCAATCTGACAAAAAAAGCTCTCGCCCTACTTTGTGCAACTACCTACTTTTTCACTCTCATAGGGGTATATATTTATAGGTTATTGATAGTGTGCTATTTTTCAAAAAAAGAAGGAACAAAAATTCGTTCCTTCTTTTTTTATTATATTCCACATTATGATATCTAAATAATTAGAGAAAACTTTTCCTCGTTCTTCTTCTCGTTCCTCCCTCGCTTGAGTGAAAATGAACAGCGGGAATGCCGTAGGGCGAGTGGATATTCTTTTTCATCCTTGAGTAATTAAAAACTCTTTCCCTCGTCCTCCCCCGTTCCTCCCTCGCCTGAGTGAAAATGAGCAGTTGCACAAGATAGGGCGAGGCGATTTTTTGTCAGATTGGTGCTATGGCGACCGAAGGCGTAGCTGGGCTACGTCGAGTGTCGCCATGGTGCCGAGATGGCGAAAAAGCGTCCGTCCTATAAAGTGCAATCTGCTCACTTTTCACTCAAAGCTACGTCGAGCGTCGCCCGAATGCCAAGATGGCGTAAAAGACACCGTCAAACGGCGTTTCAGATGTTCACTTTTCGCTCAATTTGAAAGTGGTGTAGATGTCTTGATACTTGCTTTCCACTTCTCCGACGTCCTGCATAAATTGTGCCCCTTCCATGAGTGTGGAGTCAATGTACAGAGCAGGATTGTTGAGCATTTCTTCAGATAAGAAAGACTTAGACTCTCTGTTTGGGGTAACAAAAAGTTGATTTTCTGCCACTTGTGCGCCAATTTGAGCGTCCAAGATGAAGTTGATAAGCTTGTGTGCGTTTTGTTTGTGTGGTGCGTTGACGGGGATCACCATGCTGTCAATGCCCACGCCCAACCCTTCTTCTGGGAACACCACTTTAAGGTCGGGATTTTCTTGCATCGCCATGATGACGTAAGGGGTGAACATGTATGCCACAGAGCATTCGCCTGAAAGAAGGTCTACATAGCCCGTGTCCGAGTTAAAGGAGCGAATGTTTTTCCTTAAAGAAGGGAGCTTGTCGGCTGCTTTTTGTAAGATATCGTCTTCTGTTTCGTTCAAAGTGTAGCCCATGGACATTAAGGTGATGCCCACAATGTTTCTCGCATCGTCTATCACCACCACGCTGTCTTCTAAGCGTGGGTCAAATAAATCGTTGTATCCCTTCATTTCAAAGGGCACCACAGCAGGGTCATACACAATGAGGGGCGTGCCTACGATGTAGGGCACAGTGTATTCGTTGTTTTCGTCATAGTAGTTGGACAAATAGTTTTCATCCAAGTTCTTGTAGTTTGGCAAGAGAGAAAGGTCAAGCTTAGAGAGCAATTCGCCCTTTCTTGCCATGTTCAAGATATAGTCGCTTGCAATGATGACATCATAAGAGCCTCCCTGCATGTTTTGAAGTTTGATGAGCATTTCTTCATTCGTTGCAAAGCTTGTGTAGTTGACTTTGATGCCTGTTTCCTTTTCAAACTGGGAAATGGTGTCTGCGTCCACATACAGTTCCCATGTAAACAAGTTAAGCACCTTTTCTTCTTCCATAAAAGCCGTGGGCATAGAGAAAAGAGAAAATACAAATACTAAAGAAAGTACGAAAGAAATAAAACGTGTTTTGGTCATGATGAACCCTCCTAATGTAGTGTAAAAAGCAAAAAGCTTTTCTACATTGATTATACCATGTATATGTACTTTTAAACAAGTAGAAATTGAACTTGAATGATCGTGTCGTAAATTTCCCTTTTGTATGCTTTTTACTTGACAACAAAAGGAGAATTGGGTACAATTTAAAGGCATAAACTATGCACATTAAAAAGGAAGTGAAAAAATGCGCAAACCCCCAAGAAAAGGGCATGTGCCTTTTCAAAATTCGGAGTACACGGACAAAAATGTGCGTGCTCAAAACGACAGAATATTTGAACACGAAAATACGCAAGATGTTCCCACCTCGCATTATTCCAAAACCCCTGTGTACGGTGTGTTGGCGTTTGTAGCGTTGCTTTTGCTCCTTCTGATTGTGTATGGCTTTGTGCACATGGTTGCGCCTTATGATGCTTTTTCCAATATGAAAAGGAAAGACAACATACAGACGATTATAGAAGGCGTGTACATAGACGATGTGTATGTGGGGAACATGACGTTAGAGCAAGCGCAAAATGCTCTTTCTACGCATCAAAACACGCAAAATAGTGCACTTCACATGTCTGTTATGATAGACGGATACACCTTTTATTTAACGCAAAACGAGGTACCTTTTACAAAGAACACTGTGAGCGTGTTGCAACAAGCGTATGCCCTTTCAAGGCAAGGCACGCAAGAAACATTGCTCTCAAACGTTACCCCTTTTATGTACAGAAATCAAGTGCGTGATTATGTAAAAGAAAAGGGCGCATATTTTTACACAGCGATAACGTATAATGAAACGGATATACAAAAGTTTGTCAACCTGATATCTTCTTATGTGGAAAAAGCGCCTGTGGATGCCTACCTTTCTGCCTTTGATTTTAACACACGCTCCTTTGCTTTTACAGACGAACAAATGGGCAAAAAGTTTGACCATAAAAAAGTGCATGATGCCATTATAAGCGCCCTCAATCAAAAAAACTATACAGCCGCTTTGACGTTTGAAGTAGAAAACCTACTCCCCCAAATCACCAAAGTAGAGCTGATGAATTCCTTTAAAAAGTTGGCATCTTACACCACTATAACTACAAGCAATTACAATAGAAATGTGAACATTTACTTGGCTGCAAAAGCAGTCCATGGTGTGGTGCTCAATGCAGGCGACACTTTTTCCTTTAACCAAACAACAGGCGAAAGAACAAAGGAAAAAGGGTACTTAGAGGCAGCCGCCATACAAAGTGGCACCACGATTGAAGAAACAGGGGGTGGCGTGTGTCAGGTGTCCTCCACGCTGTTTAACACAGCCATGCTCTCTGACTTAGAGCTTGTGTATCGCTCCCCCCACACGTGGCCGAGCACGTATGTAGACCCGGGGCGAGATGCCACCGTCAACTACCCCAATTTGGACTTTAAGTTTAAGAACAACACACGTGCGCCCATTTTCATTGTCACAGAGTTTAAACAGGGGAAAACCATGGGGGACAAAGCCTCTTTGGTGGTAGAAATATACGGCGTACAGCAGGAAGATGCAAATATTTCTTTGGAAACCGTGTGCACAAAAAAAGAAGAGCCTGACCCAGAGCCGTTGTATGTACGGGATGAAAGCTTAGACGAGGGCACGCAAAAAGTAGTGAAAAAAGCACGCACTGGGTATGTGTATGACACATATAAAGTGTATAAAAGAGGAAATCAAACGTACAAGAGAGAATTATTATGTACCTCCGTTTATAAAGTCATTCAACAAGTGATTGCGTACAACTAAGCCACGCAGAAAGGATAGAAACACTTTGAACACAAGACAACCACACAACAGCGATTTTATCAATTTAGGGAGCATCAGCATGTTATTTTCCTTTTTGTTTTTAATGCTCGCTTCCAACGTGCTTTTAAACCTGCCTTTGATTGGTGGTGCCCTTTATCTGCTCAGCCGAGTTGCCACCATTTACGGACGGTGGATGCACCCCCTCACCTTTAAAAACCTAACCAAATCACAAAAAACGTGGGCATATATTTTGCTCAGCCTCACCTTTGTGATTGCACTTTTGCTCATGATTGCATTGCCCATTTCTATTTTTAGCACACGCTTTTGGGTGCTGGGTGCGCTTGTATTTTTAATGACTGTACGCCCATTTTTCACGCAACATAGATTGGATAAGGACATCAATAAGGGTGCAAAGCCTGTAAAAATGCTGTGGCACCTCGTATTTTCTCAATTGATTTTGCTGGTGCCCTTGGTGCTTGTGCTCTTTTTTTCGGTCGACACAAACACATCCTGGTCCTTGCTCTTTGGCTATTTAATTTGCACACTGTTTGACGTGTACGCTATTTGGAAAAACAGGTACTATCAGGCGACAGAGTACAATTTGGAGGAAGAAAAAGAAAGCCTACAAGCACTCCAAAATGTGCACGCTTTTAAAACTTTTTTAAATCTGCTCATGGTCACCACAGCGGCTCTACATGTGACGCTCATTATGGCATATACTTTTATCGGGTGCACTGCGAACGAATTGCTCGTGCTCATGGGCATTGCCTCATTGGGCATGGTGCTTGCCTACGTGCTCTCCAGTTACATATTTAACAGAACGTTCTTTAAAAAAAGCCCCGACCCCATCAATGTGCTGATCTTTGGCTTTACACTTTGGTTTTTAGGCATTCTCCTTTTTTCCAACAACATTTTAACCTCCTCTATTTTAAACGCATACCTATCTTTAGGGCTTTGTTCGCTCGGTGTGGGCATTGTGGTGCGTGTGCTCAAACAAATGGAATACACCATGCACTCTGTGGTGCTTTTCGCCCTCA
>CAYTPJ010000070.1:0-10730 GCA_964439755.1 uncultured Oscillospiraceae bacterium | reverse complement strand
TCTTTATATTTATCAAGGTAAAACATTCTTTTTTTAGAATCCTTTTATTTTTTCATGTCTATGGATGAACGTTTGAATACAAAATATATTTTGGCGTTTGATACTTATTGAACAAATAACATTTAAAACCCCTTGTAAATCAAGTGTTTCAGATGTTTATTTGTTTTTAAATAATTGCGTAATGTTTTTGCTTTTTAAAGTTTTTTTATTTGCTTTTTTTCAAGTTATTTAGTATAATAAAAAGGGAAGAAGATTATTTTTACTTTAGGAGGCAATAAAATGCTTTTAGGTGGTTTAGAAGCAGGTGGCACAAAAATGGTATGTGCAGTTTCAGATGAAAATTTCAACATTGTGGATAGATTGGTTGTGAAAACAACAACACCCGAAGAAACAATGCCGCCCATGATTGCGTTTTTCAAAAAACATCAAATTGATGCTCTGGGCATCGCATCTTTTGGACCTTTGGATTTAGACAAGGCCTCTAAAACATATGGTTGCATCACGGCAACACCCAAATTAAAATGGTGTGATTACCCAATTTATGACGAATTTAAAAAAGCTCTACAAGTGCCTATTGAAATGGATACAGATGTAAATGGCGCAGCATGGGCTGAACACGTGATGGGTGCAGGGAAAGGGCTTAAAAGCTGTGTATACGTTACAGTGGGTACAGGTGTTGGGGGTGGCGTTGTCGCAGAAAACAAGATTGTGCATGGCCTTGTACATCCAGAAATTGGGCATATGCTCCTTCGCCCTTTAAAAGATGATCCTTCTCAAGAAGGCTTTTGCCCCTACCACTACGCATGTGTGGAAGGAATGGCAAGTGGCCCTGCAATTGAAAAACGTTGGGGCAAAAAAGCAGATCAGCTGGAAGAAACACATATGGCATGGTCTCTTGTAGCTGAATATCTCGCACAAATGTGTGTGAACATGATATTGTCTTTTTCTCCACAGAAAATTATTTTGGGTGGGGGCGTAATGCAACAAAAGCATCTTTTCCCTATGATTAGAAAAAAGACGCTTGAATTATTGGGTGGATATGTGGTGCATGACACCATTTTACATCATATGGATGCATTTATTGTAGAACCTGGTTTGGACACATTGTCTGGTATTACAGGTGCATTGCTTTTAGCAAAAGAAGCGCTTAACGCATAATATGTTTGATGGCTTCACCTGCTAATATGTAACCGGCAACAGGGGGCACAAAAGAGATGCTCCCTGGGATATGCCGTCCGTTTTCGCATGTACTTTCTGCTTGTTTTATGGGGCACTCATCTGACCATAAAACAGGCACTTTTTTTATGTTTCTTTTTTTGAGAGCGTTTCTCAAAACCCGTGCGAGCGGGCAAACGGAGGTTTTCTCAATGTCCGTGACTCTGAATTTTGTTGGGTCTAATTTATTGCCTGTGGATAAACAACATAAAAAGGGCGTGTTTGTTTGCTTTGCATTTTGAATGATCAATATTTTAGATGAAAGCGTATCAATTGCATCTATAACAAAGTTATACTTTGAAAAGTCTATCAGAGGGGCTGTCGTTTCATCGTAAAACATATCCATGGGTGTAAACATAATGTTTTTATCGATATCGTGCACGTGCTTTTGTGCTACAATCACTTTTTTTTGCCCAACGGTTGATGTGAGCGCATACATTTGCCTGTTTAAATTGCTTGTAGAAAAAACATCATTGTCTACTGCTGTAATATGTTGTATACCTGCTCTTGCAAGCCCTTCTATAACAGCGCATCCTACACCCCCTACGCCCAATACAAGCACATGTGCATTTTTTATTTTATCCATCTGTTCTTTTGTAAGCATCATCTCAGTGCGAATGAGATTGTCCATGTGTAAACACCCTTTCGGTTTATGTTTTTTTAAAATGTCTGCCTGCCCCTACTGCAACGCATGCAACGAGTAAGGACACAGAAGAAGCCCCTTTTTCAATCAGTACTTTTGCGCACTGACGTGCTGTTTCACCTGTTGTGCGTACATCGTCGACAAGTAAAATATGCATGTTGTTTACATCCTCTGAAGGGCTTAAAGTAAAGGCATCTTGCACATTCTTTTTTCTATCTTTGAAATTTAATATGGAAGATTGACGGCGAGTATATTTAGAGCGTACAAGCACTTCTTTTAAAGGGATATCCAACTGCTTTGATACAGGATAGGCAAGCAAAAGAGCTTGGTTGTACCCTCTTTCTTTCATTCTGAGGGGGTGCAAAGGAATGGGCACAACAAGGTCAAAGGGCATACCGTTTAAAGCAGGTGTCATTCTGGCTGCAAGCAAGGCACATGCCCTTGTTTCGTATTTGAATTTAAGCACGTGTACAAGCTTTCTAGGCACCCCTTTGTATATATAAGGCGCATATGTTTGAGTAATTAAATGATCCTTATCTTGATTGCACACAGAACAAGGTTTGCCCTTTCTTGAAAGTGAGAGGCATTTTTTACACAAAGGCATTTCGTGTGTCCCCGAGCGCAAAAGTTCAAGTGCGCACGCTTCACAAAGGGGCAAGTCTTTCAAGATGTCTCTTTTTTTATTGCAGGCAATGCATTGCGCACTGTCTCTTACAAGGAAGGTATCTGATCTATGCAAGGCTCTTGCACCTCCCGCAACCGAATTTCCAACGTTGTATAGCGTGTTTTAATGTCTGTATTGTGTACCATCTCATATACAGCATCTTCTCTGCCCACAAGCACCACCATTTTTTTGGCTCTTGTAAGTGCTGTGTAAAATAGATTGCGAGTCAATAGCATTTTAGGCCCTCCAACCACAGGAAGTACAACAACAGGAAATTCACTGCCTTGACTCTTGTGTACAGAAAGGCAATAAGCATGTTCTAATTCGTTGAGTAAGCTGTAATCATATGCTACTGTTTTGTCATCATAACGCACAATCACCAGATGGTCTTCTAAATCGATGTTTTCAATGAATCCAATTTCACCATTGAACACTCCTTGACCTGATTTGTGGTCATCTGTTGTCCACTCAATATCGTAATTGTTTTTTATGTGCATTACTTTGTCATGCACTCGAAATATTGTGCCTCCAAAATCTGTTTGCTTTTTATGCATGGAAGGAGGGTTTAAGGATTCTTGCAGCTTTGTATTGAGGTGCATAACACCACAAACTCCTTTTTTTGTGGGAGAAAGCACTTGAATGTCCGAAAGTCCATTCTTGAGCCTTAAAAAAGAGGGCAATCTATGCGTACATAAATCTACAATGGTTTTGGCAGATTCTTCAGCATACATTCTCCTGTCAAAGAAAAAGTCTTTATTTTTATTGTTTAAAACAGGCATTTGACCTTGATTGATTTTATGCGCATTGAGCACGATCAGGCTTTCTTCTGCTTGTCTAAATATGTCTGTGAGGCGCACATAGGGCAGAGTGTCGCTGTTTAAAATATCATGCAACACATTGCCTGCACCAACGGAAGGGAGCTGATCGCTATCGCCCACTAATATTAAGCGTGTCCCTTTTCTGAGCGCTTTTAAAAGATGGCGCATCAAATATACATCCACCATAGACATTTCATCTATAATCACACAATCGCAAGTCAAAGGATTGTCCTGATTGCGCATGAATTTGTTGGAATCTCCGTTAAATTCTAGTAAACGGTGCAATGTTTTTGCTTCTTGTTTAGTGGCTTCCGTCATTCTCTTGGCTGCACGGCCAGTAGGGGCAACGAGAAAGGCCTTTTCATTGTCGCACTGGAGTAAATACAAAATGCAGTTGATGATGGTGGTTTTTCCCGTGCCTGGACCACCTGTGATTACAAATACACCACTTTTGGTAGCTTCAATAACAGCTTTTTTTTGAAGATCGCTAAATTGAATATGATTTTCTTTTTCAAATTCCTGCACTCTTTTTTTTAGAATATTATCTTTTTGGTTTGCTTTGCTTTGCGAAAGGGCGAGCAAACGCACAGCAATCTCCACTTCGCTATAATACGCATTCTGTGTAAAAATACACGTAACATCTTGAACGGTTGAAGAAATCAAATCACGGTTTAAAAGCAATTTTGATATATGGTGCTGAATGATGTCTTCGCTGACCCTTAACATTTCTTTGGATTTGCGAATTAAAAAGTCCATAGGTAAATAGGTGTGTCCATTTGAAAGAGAGGCATCTTCTAACACGTATTTAATGCCATATTGAATACGAAAATCACCGTCCACAGAGAGTCCAATCGTCATGGCAATCCTATCTGCTGTTAAAAACCCTACACCGTCAATGTCGTCAATCAATTTGTAAGGGTTTTGATACATGAGATCACGTGTTTTTTGACCATATTTCTTGGCAATTTTAAGAGATAAATAAGGGGGGATGGAATAGGACTGCAAAAAGATTAAGATATCTCTAAAGGTATAGTTTTCTTCAAAACTCATGGATATCATAAGCGCTTTTTTACTGCCAATGCCCGAAATTTCCGTCAGCCTTAAAGGGTTTTCAGACATAATGTCCAGCGCTTTTGTTCCAAATTCTTGAACAATGAGCTTGGCAGTTTTAGGGCCTAACCCTTTGATTAAACCGGATGCCAAAAATCGCTCAATGCCACGTAGGGTGGTGGGCTTTAAAATTTCAAAATTTGTTGCCTTAAACTGCTTCCCATATTGCTTGTGTTCTACGTATGTGCCAGTAAAAAGCACCTGTTCTCCTTGTGCTAAGGTAGGAAGTGTGCCCACAACGCAAATTTCACTTTTGTTCATGCGCGTCATGACAACGGAATATCCGTTTTCTTCATTCCGAAAAACTGTGCCTTCAATCATTGTTTCAATCGTTTCAGCGTTTGGCAAGTCAAAGGTTGGTTGCATTTTCTTCCTCCTTTTCTTTTGAGATGTGATTGGATACAAAATTTGACGATAAAAAAGCAGTTAAAAATCTTTCGTCTATTTGAGGAAATGTCTTTTTTATTTCGTAATAGAATGTTCTGGTTTTTTTTCGATTTGTTTGATCATCAAAAATACAGGGGCTTTTGACTGGTTGATAAGGAGAATTATGGATAAAATGGATGATTTTATCTTCTTTAATTGTAAGCAATGGGCGAATGACGTAAAGAGCGCTTTTGTCCAGATAAGAGATGGGGGATAGTGTGTGAAATCGGCCTTCTTTGGTCAGCGCCATGAGATATGTTTCGATTGCATCTTCTAAATGATGCCCTAATGCAAGCGTATCTGCACCGATTTTATTCGCTTCATCTAACAATATGCCACGGCGCACTCTGGAACATAGTGCACAAGGATTTTTTGTATCTTTTTGAAAAAAATCATCGTCAAGCCCACAAAAACGGGTATAATAAGGAATGTTCAGCTTTTTTGTAAGGTTGAGCAAGTAAGAAGTATCTTGTTGTGCATTTAAAGTAACTGTCATGGAAGATAAGGAAAAAGGCTTGATGCGTGTGTACGCATTCAGTAATAACAAGAGTGCAATGCTGTCTTTGCCCCCTGATAAACCCACAAGTACATGAGAATTTTCCTTGATCAGATGGTATTTTTCATCTAATCTGCGAATTTCTCCAAGTAGTCGTTGCATCTTTTTCCTCCTTGACAATAATTGGTCACTTTTATATTATATCACGTTTTTCTCGTATAGAAAAGGGCAAAATAAAGTTTTGTTCCCCTTTTAAAAAGGGAACATATGTGCTATAATTGAGTGGGGAATATATTTCCCTTCAAATATTGTATTTTTAATCTCATGAAGGAGGACTTTTGTGAATAAAAGCATTATTGTAAAAGGCGCACGTGTCAACAATTTAAAAAATGTAGATATTGAAATTCCACGTGATAAAATGGTGGTGTTTACAGGCCTTTCAGGGTCGGGGAAATCTTCCCTTGCCTTTGATACCATCTATGCAGAAGGTCAAAGAAGATATGTAGAGAGCATGTCTGCATATGCACGTCAATTTTTAGGGCAAATGGAAAAACCAGATGTGGACTTGATAGAAGGTCTTTCACCTGCTATTTCAATTGACCAAAAAACCACAGCTAAAAATCCACGCTCTACGGTGGGTACAGTAACAGAAATTAACGATTACTTGCGTTTGCTTTATGCAAGGGTTGGCATTGCACATTGCCCCAAATGCCATAAGGAAATCAAGCAACAAACAGTAGACCAAATGATTGACATTATCAAAAAGATGGGCGAAGGCACACGCCTTCAAATTATGGCGCCTGTGGTTAGACGGCGCAAAGGGGAACATGTAAAGCTTTTAGAAGATGCCTTAAAAAGTGGGTTTTTAAGGGTGCGTATAGATGGCGAAATGTATGAAACAGATGATTTGCCTAAATTAGACAAAAATTTAAAGCACACCATTGATTTGGTGGTGGATCGTATTATTTTAAAAGAAGATAGCGACACACGTTTGTCAGATAGCTTGGAAACAGCTATGCGCAGTGCTGGAGGGCTTGTCATCGTCAATAACTTAACTCAAAATGAAGAACATATTTTTTCACAAAATTATGCGTGCCCTGATTGTGGTGTTAATTTAGAAGAATTGACCCCACGCATGTTCTCTTTTAATAATCCTTACGGTGCATGCCCAGAGTGTAATGGCTTGGGTGTGATGCGCAAAGTGAATGAAGAACTGGTGGTACAGGATAAGAAAAAAACATTGCGTCAGGGTGCAATCAACTGCATGGGTTTTACAAGCAGTGAGGGCATGGCGCTTCAAACGTTGGAGGCATTGTCTAAGCATTATAAATTTTCTTTAGATGTACCTTTTGAAACATTGAAAAAAGAGCACAAAGATAAAATTTTGTATGGTACAGGGGAAGAAAAAATCAAAGTCACGTATGAAAGTGCCTCTGGTAAAGGCGTATATATGCTGTCTTTTGAAGGGGTGATTCCCACACTTGAAAGACGGTATAGAGAAACGTCCAGCGAACAAATGAAAGCCGTGTATGAAGAATACATGACGGAAGAACCTTGTGCCGTTTGCAAAGGGCAAAGGCTTAAAAATGAAGTGCTCTGCGTAACAATTCAAGATAAAAACATTGCACAAGTCAGTGATATGAACATTGAAAAAGCTGTTGATTTTTTCAGTCATTTAGAATTTTCACCTAAAAATGCAATGATCGCAGAGCAAATTATAAAAGAAATAAAAGCAAGGCTTACTTTTTTAACAAATGTGGGGCTTGATTACCTCACCCTTTCAAGAGCAGCAGGCACGCTTTCAGGAGGGGAAGCACAACGCATACGTTTGGCAACGCAAATAGGCAGTGGCCTTGTGGGTGTGTTATATATTTTGGACGAACCGAGCATTGGTTTGCACCAAAGAGATAATGAAAAGTTGCTCAAAACGTTGCACAATTTGCGTGATTTGGGCAATACTCTCATTGTGGTAGAGCATGATGAAGAAACATTGAGAAGTGCAGATTATGTTGTAGATATTGGCCCTTATGCAGGCGAACACGGTGGCGAAGTGATTGCTTGTGGCACAGTGGAAGATATTATGCAGGTAGAGCGCTCTGTAACAGGGCAATATTTAAGCAACAAGAAATGCATCCCCATTCCCTCTGAGAGAAGAAAACCTACTGGGTTTTTAACTGTTCAAAATGCACGTGTACATAATTTGAAAAACATTGATGTTCAATTCCCTTTGGGTGTGTTTTGTGCTGTAACAGGCGTGAGTGGGTCTGGTAAAAGCAGTTTGGTCAATTCTATTTTATATAGAGCGCTTGCACATGATCTAAATAGAGCAAGGCTCAAACCCACTGGGTATGACGATATTTTGGGGGAAGAACAGCTGGACAAAATTATTTGCATTGACCAAAGCCCTATTGGTAGAACACCAAGGAGCAATCCAGCGACATACACAGGGCTTTTTGACCTTATTCGCAAAGTGTTCGCAATGACAGAAGAAGCCAAAGTACGAGGATACAAAGAAAACAGATTTTCTTTTAATGTTAAGGGTGGTCGTTGCGAGGCATGCCAAGGGGATGGCTTGCTTAAAATTGAAATGCACTTTATGGCTGACATCTATGTGCCTTGCGAAGTGTGTAAGGGGCAGCGATATAATAGAGAAACGTTAGAAGTAAAATATAGGGGGAAAAGCATCAGCGATGTGCTTCAAATGACCGTAGAAGAAGGTATGGAATTATTCAAAAACCATACGCTCATTATGGCAAAATTACAAACTTTATATGATGTGGGTTTAGGATATATGCGCCTTGGTCAAAATAGCACTACGCTTTCGGGTGGTGAAGCACAGAGGGTAAAGCTCGCTACGGAATTGAGCAAGCGTGCTACGGGGCGCACGTTGATTTTATTAGATGAACCTACAACAGGGCTTCATATGGATGATGTATCTCGGCTTGTAAAAGTGCTCACCCGATTAACAGAACAGGGAAATAGTATTTTGGTGATTGAACATAATTTGGACATTATAAAAACTGCTGATTACGTGATTGATATGGGGCCTGAGGGGGGTGACAAGGGAGGCCAAGTAGTGGTGCAAGGTACGCCTGAAGAAGTGGCTCAAAACAAGACAAGCTACACAGCTAAGTTCTTGAGAAAAATCTTAAAATGAATTCAATCAAGCCACAATGTGCCGTTTTTTTAGAGAATTTTTTATAAAAAAACAATTTGCACTTGACGAAAAACCATAAAAGATGTACAATACCATAGCATGCTTTTTAAAGCGTGTATATTTGTTTGAATGAAAGGTCAGGGGTTACCATTGATTCTTGAGTATCTTGATAAAGTAAAGGAATTGCTTGATAAAATTGTTGATTCACAAGAGGGTTTAATGAGCCGTGCTGCGCGTCTTATTTCAGATGCACTCGAAAACCAAGGCATGATATATGTATTTGGTACAGGGCATTCACATTTGATAGCAGAAGAAGGTTTTTTCAGAGCAGGTGGTTTGGCTCGTGTTTGCCCTATTTTAACAACGGAGCTTATGTTACACGATGGTGCTGTAAAAACCAGCACATATGAAAAGATTGAGGAATTGGCACACGAAATTTTACTTCGATATGCCATTAAAGAAAACGATATTTTCCTCGTTTTTTCTAACTCGGGTATCAACGCTTTGCCTGTTGAAGTGGCACGTCTTGTAAAACTTCAAAATATAAAGGTGATTTCTGTTTGTGCAGATGCCTATTTGGAAGAAGAATCCAATCATAGCTCAAAAAAATACTTAAAAGATTATTCTGATGTACATTTAAATACTTTTGCACCTTTGGGGGATGCCGTGTTGTCGCCTATGGACAAGCCACCTAAAATGGGTGCAGTGTCCACCATTACAGGGTGTTTTATATTGAATGCACTCTTGCTGGAGGCAGCACACTTGGCTTATTCTAATGGCTATGTGCCTGAAATTTACACATGCCGTAATTTAGAAGGTGGCCGTGAAAACAACGCACCTTTGATTGAAAAATACAGAGAGATTATCCCTCATATTTGAATTTTAGCACGTTTTTTCTTTTCCTTCATATGATAGGAGATGAAAGGAGCGTGCTTTTTTATGTCTGAAAAGCAAAACAAATGTGCATATCAATACACCGTCCAAAGAGGGGACAGCTTTTACCTCATAGCGCAGAAATTCAATGTCAGTTTACATGCGCTGTTGCAAGTGAATGAGGGCATTCCGCCGTCAAGACTCACCGTGGGCGATGTGCTTTGCATCCCTTATAAGGAAGATGTCAATGCACCTGCAAAAGATGAACGCATTTTAGCGCCCATTTTAACACCTTCAGCGCCCATTGTAGAACAAACAGAAGGAGAAAATGTGCAAGAAGAAATAAGGGAAGAAATCACACCTCCTGTGCAGGAAGAAGACCAAGAAACACCCTTGTGCCCAAATGAGCGCATTGGTGTGCTCCAACAAGGGCAAACAGTGAGTGATTTGCAATTGCAATATGATTTGAGTTACCATACATTGGATAAAGCAAACGATGATTTGGAAGACATCCAAGCAGGGGAAAGAGTGTGTATTCCTGCTTTCAATGTGCCCTGCCCCTTGGATGAAAAAATAGTGCTTCAAGAAAACCAATCGCTTGAAAGTATTGCGATTACATACGATTTGCCCATTTCGGCACTTTTAAAAGCAAATCCATGCTTGGCACCTAGTGATTTTTTTGAGGGTGTTACTGTGAAATTACCCAAATCATAAATGAGTGCTCTTTAAAAATCTTGCTTTTGAAGGCTGTATGCCGTAAAATGCCTTAAACACACGGGAAAAGTATAAAGGGTTTGAAAATCCAACATCCTGCGCTATTTGTGTGATAGAAACAGAGGAGTTTCTAAGCATATATAGCGCTCTTTTTAAGTTTTCTTGCACCATATATTCTTTGGGGCTTATGCCTGTATGCTTTTTAACAAGCGAGCGAAAAGTTCTTTCGCACATCAGTGCTTCTTTCGCCATATCTTTTATGCTCCACTGTTCACGAGCTCCTTTTGATAAAATAAACAGGAGTTCTTCTTTGCTCAAACTTTTTTCTTCTTCTTTAAATAACGACCGTCTGTGCCAATCCAAAAGTAAATATGAAAAAAGAGCTTGCGCCATAAAGGGGGTGTATAAATCTTTGTGTACATCAAGTGCAACAAAGCATTTATTTAATATGTCTTCTTCGCCAAGTTCAAGTGGCATTTCAAATAAAGTGTTGATTTGAAGATGTAAATCAGAGGGACAGTCGAACTCAAACCAGTAAAATTTCCATATATCGTGTTTGCAAAAATATTTTTCAATTTGGTTTTTTTGAATGATTAAAAGAGAACCTTTAGAGA
>CAYTPJ010000069.1:0-10979 GCA_964439755.1 uncultured Oscillospiraceae bacterium | reverse complement strand
CAGGGAATGCCTTTTCCAATGGTGCATTTGCTCGACTCTTTGGGGCTTGTGCAATACCCTGAGTGGGCATATGATTTTGTACGTGTAGGGGCATTTTTGTATGGCAATGTGCCTTCATATTATAAAAATTACAATAAAAACAAAATTATTGGTACTTTTTGTGCACGCATTGTGCGTGTGGAAAACATCCAAAAAGGGGAAGGCATCGGCTACGATGAGGACCTTTTGAAAGAAGATGCAACTGTGGCGACGCTTTCAGTTGGGTATGTGGATGGATATAGCAGAAACCTTTCTAATAAAGGCAAAGTGCTGATTGAGGGGCAATATGCGCCTGTGTTGGGGCTGATTTGCATGGATCAAATGATGGTGGATGTGACAGGGATTGAAGGGGTAAAAGTAGGACATTATGCCACGCTTTTGGGGGAGAAAATATCCTTGTATGACATGGCAGAATGGGGGCATCTAAACAAAAATGAAGTCACCTCCGTCATTGGTCGGCGTGTACCTCGCATTTATTTAAAAAACAAGAAAGTAGAAAAAATCATTCCTTTTTTTGAAGTAGATTGAGCGCTTTTTCCTTTACCTTTTTGGCATCTGCTTGGGGGAATTTTTTTAACGTTTGCCCTACAAAAAAGGAGAGCAATTTGGTCTTTCCGTTTTGGTAAGCATTTTTTAAGGGCGTATTTTCTTTTATGAGTGCTTCTAAAAAGGTTTCTATTTCTTGCTCCATTTGAGTAGAGGTGTTTAAATAAAGTGCATGTTGTTCGATATAGCTTTGAGGAAAAATGCGCAAAGTCATGTGTTTATACAGCACTTCTTTTAAAGTGTCTTTGGATATTTTCTGCTCTTTAAAAAGTAAAATGAGGGATAAAAATGCGTCTGGGTCAGGCAAAAAACTTTTTGCTTGTTCATCGATTGCAGATATTTTTTTTTCCTTTATGAGCAGATTAAGTATACCGTTTACTTCGCCCAACACCCAAGCATTGAGCACAGCAGGGTGTGGATACAAAGCGTACATTTGTTGGTAAAAGTGGAGCAAAAGAGGGGTTTTGTACAAAAAAGCACTTTCTTTTTCGCTCAAATGATATGTGTTTTGAAGCACTTCTCTTATTTTAGAGGGTGCTTCTTTGATTGTGTTTTGTGCTTTTTGAATGGTTGCTTGGTCAATCAAAAGCGTACCCAAATCATATTCATAAAAATATCTGTAATTGGGCAAATCCTTTTTTTCACGCATCAAATGAGAAGTTTTGTTGCTGTCATCCCATCCTCTTGTTTGGCGCACAATCTTTTTCCCTTGATGCAGCAACTGTTTTTGACGCTCTATTTCGTGCAGTACAGCATTTTTTGCATTGTGAAAGCCTGCCACGTTTTTGATTTCCACACGTTCGCTTTTTTCATCGTTTTTGTGTAAGGAAACGTTGATATCACAGCGCATAGCCCCTTCTTGAATTTTCCCCGAAGTGATGTCGTTATAAACGAGCAATTCGTGCAAATGTTCGAGCAATTCTTTTACATCGTCTGCCGAGTGCAAACAAGGGGTGGTGACAATTTCAAGCAAAGGCACGGAGGCACGGTTAAAGTCAATTTTTGTTTGATTGTTTTCATGCAAGAGCTTGCCTGCATCTTCTTCCATGTGTATATGGTCTAAAGTGCACACTTTGTTTTTGCCGAAATGGATTTCTCCACCCACAGCATAGGGTGTGTGATATTGCGTGATTTGATAGCCTTTGGGGAGGTCTAAGTATGTGTATTGTTTTCTATCAAAGTGCGAATATCGATTGATTTGGCTGTTTAAAAGCAAGGCTGTTTTAACAGACAAAAACACTGCTTGCTGATTTAAAGAGGGGAGTGCGCCTAAAAGCCCCATGCAGATGGGGCAACAGTTGGTGTTTGCTGCCTGCGAAAAATCCGTGGAACAGGCGCAAAACATTTTGGATTTTGTGTTTAATTCCACATGGATTTCAAGCCCGATACGCACGTTATACATCGCTTCATCTCCCTTCTTTGAGTGTCTTTGAAAATCGTAATAGAGCATGGTCATTGCCTTTTTTGGAAAGGCATACACAAGAAGATGTGTATAGGGCAGGAAAGCCTAAAAGGCTGGACAATATGACAGCGTTTTTGTTGATTTTATTTTCTGTATAAAGGGGGAATAACACAAAGTCATTGGATTTTGTAAGCGTTTCAAAAAAGCAGAGCACGTGTGCTTTTAAATTGCACGCTTTTTGGTATAAGATTTTTAAATCTTCTTTTATAAGAATGTCTTTACCATCTTGCATTTTGTTTTGCAATAAAGGAGAAAGGGTATCAAAAGATGCGCCATATCGAATACCGTCTATACAGCTCAAGGTGGAGGAGGTTTGCACGCAGGAAAGCAGTTGATAGGCAGTGAACAAATGGTCAAAATAAGGATACGAAAAAAGAGATACAGTACATTTTTCATGTTCAAAAAAGAGGGGAGAAGAAAGGGCAAAGCTTTGCTTTTGTGTGTCATGGAGCAAAGAAAGGGCGTGCACGTCCTTTTCGTCTTTTGTGTGGATAAGAGATAAAACGCTGTCTATATCAGAAACGTTTTGAGCAACAAGGCACACGGTGTCCATAAAGGGGGCAGGGGACATGAGGCCGTATCTGCTGAGTGCACCCTGTGACACTTTAAAAGCAGGGAGAGAAAGGTGCATAGCACAAAGCGTTGTGTCGCCTTCTACATCTGAACACAAAGCAAAGGGAAACACATTTTCTTTGACCAAATAGGGCGCTGTGTTGGCATTTAAAGCGTGAGAAGAAAGAACATCTTGTTCGTTTAATATACAAGAAAATTCGTTTGTTTTTGTGTAACAACAGGGGATGGCGCCCAAGTTTATCAGCGTTTGAAGTACGGAGCTGGTGTAGGGGCAAACATATCCTTTTAAAATATCAGAACTACATGTGGGAGAAAAAGAGGTTAAAGAGAAATGATTGCTTACACAAAAGGGGATGCCGTCTAATGGGGATAAAGGAGCGTTTTTTTTATAGCGTGCGTCCGATTGCAAGGCCAATTTTTCAGCAAAACAATCAAATGTTTGGTGGATATAGGGGGCGTATTTTGGTAGAGCAAGCGTTTCCTTTACTTGTGTATAAAGAAGAAGGGGAGAAGAAGTTTTGTTTTTAAAAGCGTTTATGATCGTTTGAAGCATTAAAAATCTTCTCCTTTTCTTGAATCAGAAGCGTGCACAAAGTACGCATGATGAAAGTTTTTAGACAGTGTATAAAAGGTTTTTTGATCCAAGCTTTTTTCTACTACGTCCTCTCTTAAAGGAATACACTCTTCTTCTTTTAAAGGGCAAATATGCTCTATTTGGAGTGCAGAAAATGCAAATAAATCTTCTAAATCTATTGTTTTTAAAGGTGATATAGGGGCGTTTGACATAAAAAAACCATCCTTTCCCTTTCGTTTCTCCTATATCATAACGAATTTATGAGAAAACGTCAATTCTTTCTTTAAAAATAAAGGATTTTTTAGGGCGCATGTTGTATTTATGTAAATAGAAAGTTGACTTTTGAAGGAGGGGAAATGCTTGACGGTTAGAGAAATGCTCGAACAAAGGGAAGAAAAGATGCTCTCCCCTTTTGCTGTTCAAAGTGCAAAAACAAAGGGACGGCAAGAAAGTATGGAGCCTTGCCCTATTCGGACAGAGTTTCAAAGGGATAGAGATAGAATTATCCATTGTAAGAGCTTTAGAAGGCTAAAGTTTAAAACGCAAGTGTTTATTTCTCCAGAAGGAGATCATTATAGAACACGGCTTACGCACACGTTGGAAGTGTCTCAAGTGGCACGTACTTTGGCTCGTGCACTCTTGCTCAATGAGGATTTAACAGAGGCGATTGCTTTGGGGCATGACCTTGGGCACACGCCTTTTGGGCACATTGGGGAAAGAACGTTGGATGGGCTTGTGTATGGAGGGTTTCGGCACAACGAACAAAGCCTTCGCATTGTTGAAAAAATAGAGAATGGTAGAGGATTAAACCTCACAGAAGAAGTGCGTGATGGCATTAGAAACCATTCGGGGGCACATTTGCCCAACACATTGGAAGGGCAGTGTGTGCATAGAGCTGATAGGATTGCGTATATCAATCATGATATTGACGATGCACTGCGTGCAGGCGTGCTCAAAGACTATGAACTCCCTAAAAGTTGTTTAAAAGTGTTGGGCGACACGCATGGTACACGCATAGACACAATGATACAAGATATTGTAAAAAACAGCACGGACAAGCCTTTTTTGTCCATGAGTGATGAAATTCAAGATGCGACAGACGAACTGAGAGCTTTTTTGTTTGAACATGTGTACCGAGATCAATGGCGGAGTGCAGAAGAAAAAAAGTGCGACCATGTGATTACCACACTCTTTGAACACTTTATCAAGCATCCGAACGAAATGCCCCTTGAGTATGTTGAAATATCTTATCAAGATGGCACGGAACGAGCAGTGACAGACTTTTTAGCGTGTATGACGGACAGATATGCCATGCGCTTGTATGGACAACTGTTTTTACCTTCCTGTTTTCCTGTTATGTAGGGAAAATAAGGTAAAATTATTGTTTTTTGCAGGAATTGAACATAAAATGGCGAAAGAATAGGACGGGTGAATATAAGAATGGCACCAAGACTTCCGTCACAGTGGGTGGATGACTTATACCAGAGGGCAAACATTGTCGATGTGGTATCTGCCTATCTGCCACTTAAAAAGGACGGTCACAGATACTGGGGGCTTTGCCCTTTTCACAATGAAAAAACACCTTCTTTTTCTGTTAATCCTGACTTAAACCTCTATTATTGCTTTGGTTGTAAAGCAGGAGGCAATGTCATTCAGTTTATAATGGAAATGGAAAAATTGTCTTTTTTTGAAGCGGCAACTTTGCTTGCAGAACGCATGCACATCCCACTACCACAAATGGTGGAAGACCCTGAGTATGAAAAGAGAAAGAGCTTACGAGAAAGACTGTACGCTGCGAACAAACGGACGGCAAAATACTATCATGAAAAGCTTTTTTCCAAAGAAGGCGAACAAATCAGGGAGTATTTTTACAGGCGTGGGCTCAATGACCACATCATTCGCCGCTTTGGGTTGGGGGCAAGCTTGCCCTCGTGGAGTGACTTGACGGACATGCTCTTAAAGGAAGGGTTTACTTTAGAGGAGCTTCGGCAAGCAGGGCTTACTGTGGTCAAAGAAGAAAGCAATTTTGACTTTTTTAGAGGGCGTGCCATGTTCCCCATTATGGATCAATATGGCAATGTGCTTGCATTTGGTGGCAGAGCGATGGGGGACAGTATGCCCAAGTATTTGAACACGGGTGATACGCCAGTGTTTAACAAGCGAAAAGGGGTATACGCTGTCAATCTCCTCAAAAAGGAAAGAAACCTAAAGCAAGTGATGCTTGTGGAAGGGTACATGGACGTGGTTGCCTTATCTCAAGCAGGCATAAAAGGCGTGGTGGCTACGTTGGGCACTGCGCTCACAGAGGAACAAGCAAGGCTACTCAAACGGTATTCCAATCAGGTCATCATTGCTTATGACGGCGACAACGCTGGGCAGATGGCGATTGAAAGAGCGCTTGAAATATTTTCAAAAGAAGGGCTGGATGCAAAAGCGCTTGTGTTTGAAAATAAAATGGACCCGGATGAGTACATCAGAGAAAAGGGCATAGAAGCGTTTGAAGACTTAAAGCCTTTGAGCGCTGTGCGCTACAAAATGATGCGCCTTGAACAGAGCATTGATTTAAGCAATGATGATGGTAAAATCGAGTATGCCAAAAAGTGTGCAGAGATTTTAACCAATGTAAAAGAGCCGGTGGAGCTTGAAACGTATCTAAAAGATATTGGCATCAAAACGGGCTTTGACAGGCAAGTGCTCCTTGCGCAAATTGGAAAAAGCTTGCCCGATTTAATGCATGTAAACAATGAAAATCGGGCAACAATAAACAAAAAGCGCACATCGCACGATCAACCCCTCAAAGCAGAACAGACTTTGATTTCCCTATTGGCAAGCGGTGCCTTAAAAGAAGGCATGGTCAAGGAAGATGATTTTGAAGATGAAAATCTCAAAAAAATAGTGCGCCTTCTCCTTGAAAAAGTTTCTCCTGCGACCATCATTGAACAGGCAGAAACGGAAAACCAGCGCACACTTGCTGCACATATATTTTCCATTCAAAATGGAGAATTACCCGAAACTTCTGCGCAGATTGCCTCAGATTGCCTGCGTTCTTTGCGCCTCAATCGCATGGAAAAAGAACGAGACAATTTAAAAGAAAGGCTTAAAATCTCGCAAGACGCAAAAGAGCGCCTTTCTATCATGAAAGAGATTATGGCGCTCAATAACGAAGTAACTCGACTAAAGAGAGATTACATGGTGTAAGAACAGGGAGGAGTGAATACATTGGGCGATAAGATGGACAAAAAGCAAGCCAAGCTCAATGAACTTTTTGAACTGGCAAAGTCCAAAAAAGTTGTAACCTATGATGAAATCATCAACAAGCTGTCTGCTTGTGAAATCGACCCCGATCAATTTGACAACATCTTAGATACCTTTGAAGCAATGGGTGTTGAAGTGACTAAAAGTGCAGTAGATGAAACACCTATTGTGGTTGAAGTAGAAGAAATTGATCCAAACCTTTTAATTCCAGAAGGGATTAGCACAGACGACCCTGTTAGAATGTACTTGAAGGAAATTGGTAAAGTGCCTCTTTTGACAGCAGATGAAGAAATTGACATTGCTCAGCGCATGGAAAAAGGGGATGAAGAAGCCAAAAAGAAGTTGGCAGAAGCAAACCTTCGCCTTGTGGTTTCCATTGCAAAACGCTATGTTGGGCGTGGTATGCTCTTTTTGGACCTCATTCAAGAGGGCAATTTGGGGCTGATTAAAGCTGTTGAAAAATTCGATTATAGAAAAGGCTATAAATTTTCCACATATGCAACGTGGTGGATTCGCCAAGCCATCACTCGTGCCATTGCAGATCAGGCACGCACGATTAGAATTCCCGTTCATATGGTGGAAACCATCAACAAGCTCATTCGTATTTCTCGTCAACTCCTTCAAGAATATGGCAGAGAACCCACACCAGAAGAAATTGCAAAGGCTATGGGTGTCAGCGAAAGCAAAGTGCGTGAAATCATTAAGATTGCACAAGAGCCTGTGTCTTTAGAAACACCTATTGGTGAAGAAGAAGACAGCCATTTGGGAGACTTTATTCCAGATGACGATGCGCCAGCCCCTGCTGAAGCGGCTTCTCATGCCTTGATGAAAGAGCAATTGAGAGATGTGCTCGATACCTTGACGCAACGAGAAGAAAAAGTGCTTCGCTTGCGCTTTGGTTTAGATGATGGGCATCAACGTACTTTGGAAGAAGTGGGCAAGGAATTTTGTGTAACTCGTGAACGTATTCGCCAAATTGAAGCAAAAGCATTGCGCAAATTGCGCCATCCAAGCCGCAGCAAAAAATTAAAGGATTATCTCGAGTAATGGAAACTGAAAAAAAGCTGGACGATCGCCTCATGAAAATTGCTTCCTGCTTTAGAAAATGTCAAAAAGCAGCAGATATAGGAGCAGACCATGGGCAATTGTCCCTTTTTCTTCTTTCCTCAAATATTGTATCGCACATGACGGTGACGGATATAAGTGCACCTTCTTTAAAAAAAGCGATGCAATTGATAGAAGAAAAGGGATACAAAGATAGAGCGCATTTTGTGGTCACAGACGGTTTAAAAGATGTGCAGGATCAAATGGACTTTATCGCCATTGCAGGCATGGGGGGGCATACCATTTGCCAAATCCTCATGCAGGGAAAAGATAAACTGCAAGGCGCAGAGCTTGTGCTCTCAGCGCATACAGATGTACCCCTTGTTAGAAAAATGCTTGAAAACTTGGGATATATGCTGGTAGAAGAAAAGATTGCGTTTGTTAAAAATAAGTACTATGTGGTGTTGCATGCTGTAATAGGGCGAAAAAAATTGAGCGAAAAAGAAGCTTTTTTAGGCCCTTGTTTGACACAAAAATCAGATGCCCTGTACATTGCTTATTTGGAAAACAGAATTCAAAGATATAAGCTCAGTGTGGCAGAACAAAAAAAGCAAGAATGTGCATTACTCAAGGAGGAATTAGACCGTGCAAAAGCTACTTGTGCAGGATGTGTATCGTCTGATAGATGAAGTAGCCCCTTTTGTTACACAAGAAAGCTATGATAATGCGGGGCTTGTGGTGGGCAGTATGATGCAAGAAGTGCATAACGTACTCGTTACGCTGGACGTTACAAAAAATGTGGTGGAAGAAGCAATTGCACAGAATGCCAACCTCATTGTGTCACATCACCCCCTCATTTTTCACGCCATTCATACCATCAACACGGGAGACACGGAAACAGAAGTGCTCCGTTTGCTCATTAAAAACGATATTTCTTTGATCAGTGCGCACACGAATTTGGATAAGACGCATTTGAGTGGCAGTGTTGCGTGCTTAAAATTGCTTGGTTTAGAGCCAGAACAAGCGTCTGACTTTGTGTTTACAGGGGTATTTGAAAAGCCTATAAAAGCAAGTGATTTAAAAGAAAAATTGAAATCTGTGCTCCATGCGCCCGTTCGTATGTACGGAGATAAAGACAAGTGCATTTCAAAGCTCGCTTTTTCAGGGGGCGCATATGGCAGTGGATATTTGGAAGCACTCACTTTTTCATGTGATGCGTACATGACAGGGGAAATTCGCCATCATGAAATTATAGATGGTACAAACAGAAATATTGTGCTCTTTGATGGGGGACACTACCAAACAGAAGCGCCTCTTGTACCTTTTTTATCAGAGTATTTACAAAACGCTTTAAATTTGTTACAATATAATGGACGGGTTATTCCGTCTGAGTGCATTTCATATGAAGGTGCACTTGAATAAGGAGGATAAACATGGATCAATTACAGTTATTATGGGATTATCAGCAGGCTGACATTCAGGTGGGTAAGATTGAAACGTCTATCAAGCGTTCCCCAACAAGGCAAAAGCTTGTGAAATTCCGTGATTATTTAGTTGAACAGCAAGAACATATCAAGCACATTACAGAGGAAGTAGCATCTATGGCAGACCGTTTGGAAGTGCTCAAAGATGCCATTCAGCTGACCAATGACCAGCTTAAATCTTTACAGAACAAAATTGAAGAAACACCTGCTGAAACAGCAAAGCAAGCACATCAGTTTGTTGTGGAAGCACAGCGTTTGATTTCCAACATAAATGGTTTTGAACAGGAAATCAGAAAAATTAGAAAAGATTCGGGCGACCGTGAACGCCTCCAGCATGATGTTAAAGTGCGTGCTGCAAAAACAAAGGGCGAATTTGACAAGTTAAAAGTGGTTTACGACAAAGAGTATAAAGAAAAAATGAAAGAGCTTGAAGAGGCAAAGAAAATTGCGTTGGAAAAAGCACAAGGCATTGAGAAAGAGTATATGGACAAATATAATCAGATCAAAAAGCACAGTGTGCCCCCTCTTTCTAAATTGAACGGCGATCAGTGCAGTGGCTGCAACATGTCTGTGCCTTCTGCTACTGTGCGTGGTATCAAGCAAGGCAAGTCTGTTGAATGTGAAACATGTGGTCGCTTGATCATCGAATAAATAAAAGTGTGAAAATGTGAGGTAGTTGGATGGTCGCGGGGCTTTGGCGCAAGCTGAAGCCGTGAGGAAAGTCCGAGCACCATAGGGCAGGGATGCCAGTTAACGGCTGGTGGAGGCGACTCCAAGGCAAGTGCAACAGAGAGATACCGCCTTTTGTAAAAAAGGTAAGGGTGGAAAGGTGCGGTAAGAGCGCACCGGCGGCTTGGCGACTTGACCGTCATGTAAACCCCATTCGGTGCAAGATAAGGAAGAAACATAGGGCTGCCCGTCCTTCTTCCTGCTATATCGCTAGAGCATTTAGGTGACTAAGTGCGTAGATAGATGACCATTGAAACAGAACTCGGCTTATAGACTACACTCACTTTCTTTTAAAGATACTCTACAAAATAGAGTGTCTTTTTTTAAAACAAGGAGGATAAAATGAAGGTATGTTATGCACAATATGATGTAAAAAGAAGTAAAAAGGAAAATTTTGATACCATTGAAAAAATAACGGAAGGGAAAGATGTAGACCTGATTGTGTTGCCTGAATTGTCGTGCACAGGCTATTTATTCGACAGTTTAAAAGATTTGTTTCAAGTGTCTGAAAACGTTCCATATGGAGAAACGTGCGCATTTATGCAAGCGTTTTCAAAAAAACGAAAATGCGCTGTTTTGTTTGGTATGCCAGAAAAAGAAGGGGAAAAGGTGTATAACACAGCAGTGCTCATGGAAAATGGAGCGTATAAGGGCAAATATAGAAAAATGCACTTAACCAAGCTCGAAAAGACGTTGTTTACAGCGGGGGAAGAAAACAATGTTTTGCACGTGAAAGGGTGGACAATTGGCGTGCAAATTTGTTTTGATGTATGGTTCCCCGAAATGTCCAGAGAGCAAGTGTTAAAAGGTGCAGAACTGATTTGTGTGCTTGCAAATTTTGGGGGAGAAACCACGTGCAAAATTGCACCCATTCGGGCGATTGAAAATATAACACCTCTTGTGTTGTGTAATAGGGTAGGGCAGGAAGAAACACAAGCAATAAAAGCAAGCTTTTTAGGAAATAGCACTGTTTTAAATGCAGAAGGGGAAAATTTGATGCTTCCTATAAAGGCGGTTGCATCTTGTCGGGTGTGTGATATAGAAAAAAATCAAAAGAAAAATGTGATGTGTGATGATTTTGTAAAAGAAATGGGTGTGCATTATGAAAAAGAGCAATTATCGCTTGTAAAGCTCAATCAAAGCAATTATCCATTACTTTGTGATATGATGGAGGAATGGACTAAAACAGAGGAAAATATTATTCCCTATGCCATTCAAAAAGAAGATTACAGGGCGTATAACACATATATTCAAAGCTTAGAGGTGCAAGAAA
>CAYTPJ010000068.1:0-10990 GCA_964439755.1 uncultured Oscillospiraceae bacterium | reverse complement strand
ACTACAATTAAGTCGTCCTGCTCAATGCCCGTGTGCGTGTAGAAAAAATTATCGTCTTGACGCTCTCTTAGGTTATAAAGCCCCCAAAATTCGCCGTTTAAAAAGAGCATAACAGGGCGCAGTTTGGAAATTAAATTATCTCGCTTAGAAAGAATGGTGTGTGCTAATGCATCATTGAACATCAGTGCTTGATTGCGTCCGCCGTAGCGTACAATCATGGTGTTGGCAAGCTTTTTATTAGAAAAATAATCTTCATTAAATGTGTCATCTTGATATACATTTCTTGCATAAATTCGGAAAGATTTTTTAGGGCGTGCACGAGAAAAATCACCATTGATGCGTATACCAATGTCTTGGGAGGAAGAAAGTATATTTTGTTCATTAAAAAAATCCATGTGCCCAGCAACTTCATATTTTTTGCCATGCAGTCTAAAATTGGCAGGTGAAAGTTGATCGTCATTTCGGGGGTAAGGTTGCCCGCTTTTTACAAACTCGTCGTATTCTTTTCCCAACATGTAAATGCCGTCTTGTGGGTCAAACAGCTTTTGTGGGTCACAAATAAGAGAAAGTACTGCGATGTTTTTATAATCTATTTTGTGTTTTAGACGTACAAAATACGTGCCACTGACTACTTTGCTTTTGTTGCCCTTTTCATCTATGGCACAGGCACGGAGGATGTGCCCTTTGTCGACCAAATAGGAGGGGGCAGTATAATTGAAACTGGGCACAGATATGTCTGTTATGGCTGAAAACTTGTTTTCTTGTGTTGATTTATCTTCCAAATAAAGAGGCGCTTCATATAAAAAAGAGTTTTCATTTGGTAAAGAACCGTCTGTTGTATAGTAAATCTTCACATTGGTTTTGGCTTGATTTTGTATGGACAAAGTGATGTTCTGATCATAAAAACCCGAAGTCAAGCTAAAAGAAGGGGGCGCAAGCTCTGTGTAGTCGGAATATAATACACCTTGTATATTGTGTTTTAAAGGGGTGGGGAGGGCAATTTGAAAGGTATTGTCCTTTTGACGTTGGTAGCTCATGTCTGTGGGGCAAACTTTAAAATCTGCTTGGTCAATAATGGTGTTGCCTTTGGATAAAATTACAGAACATTCTGATTTAGAGAGTTTAAAGGGTAATTCTTTTTCATCTGCACAAAGTAAAAGATAACTGTAAGGCTCAATGGAGTATTTATCCAGAGAAGCTTTTTTCAGTTGATTTACGTCATTTGAAATGTAGTAATCATTTAAAGATACGCAATGGGGGGAATTGTTATATAGTTCAATGAAATCGGGGGCATCATCATCTGATATAAAGTACGCAGAAAAGTTAGAAGCACATACTTCGTTTATCATCAAGGCATGCCCTTGTAAAAGAAAAAAGGAGAAGGAAAGAAGCAGGAAAAGGAATACCAATGAACGTGTCTTTTGAACATGATTGATCAAATTGCTTTCTCCTTTCCTCGTGGTCATACGTATTATAATGTAAAAATATTTTTCTGTCAACATATATTTGTTGAAAAAGGTCTGTAATTCGAGGTGTTTTTACACGATGGTTTGAGAAAATATATATTTTTTCAAAAAAGGTGGTAAAAATGCAAAATATCGTGTATACTATACATAAGGACCTTGCATTTTGAGTGGCTTTATAGGGCACGAGAAAGACAAGCAACTTACATTTTGTTCCTCAAGATTTTAAAAGGATTATCCTTTTTGGGTCAAGAGTGAAAGGAGGACATATGGTCTTTACATCTTCTTTTGTATAAAAGTTCGTACAAAAGAGTTTTCGTGTACCTAAAAACAAGAAAAAGGGTGAAAACATGGAACAAAGAATTGGGTTTGTAGGCATTGTGCTGGAGGAAATGCAAAATGCACAGCTTGTAAATCAAATTGTGGGGGAATATCAAGCGCTTGTAAAGGGGCGTATTGGCATTCCAGACCCTAAAAATGGTGTGGCAGTGATTGGACTTGTGATTGAAGGCAACAATCAAGATATTTCAAAAATGACTTCACGCCTTGGAAATGTAAAAGGTGTGGTTATTAAAAGCGCATTGACAAATAAAAAAACAAGTGAGGAAATGTAATATGAAAAATATGAAAAAAATCGTAATTTCCGTGATGCTCATAATGGCTTTACTCTCTATTATAACAGGTAGTGCACTCGAAAAACCTCGTGTAGCCCTCTTAAAAGGTCCAACAGGCATGGGCGCTGCACACATGATGGTGGAAAATAAAGAAAATTACGAATTTGCTTTGCATGGTGCACCAGACGAATTGGTGGGCGCCATTGTGTCAGGTAGTGTGGACATTGCAGCTGTGCCTACCAACCTTGCATCCGTTTTGTATAACAAGACAAAGGGCAATGTGAACATTTTAGCGCTCAATACGTTGGGCGTGCTGTACGTGCTCGAAAGAGGAGACAGTGTGCAAAGCGTGGCAGACTTAGCAGGCAAAACAGTGGTAACGTCAGGGCAAGGTGCAACGCCCGACTATGTGCTTTCTTACATTTTAGACAAACAAAATGTGGAGGGCTGCACAGTAGATTTTAAAAGCGAACACAGCGAAGTGACAAGCCTTGCCGTGTCTAAAAAGGCAGACCTTGTGCTCTTGCCCGAACCCCACGTGTCCGTGCTTTTATCTAAGTCAGATGATTTTAGAGTGGCGCTGGACTTGACAGAAGAATTTGCAAAAGCAGCAGAGAAAGATCAAAAAGCAGACACTGTGCTCTCCATGGGGTGCTATATCGTGCGTAAAGAATTTTTAGACAACAACAAAGAGGCAGTGTTACAGTTTATGCAAGATGCAGAAAAATCTGTGCAATTCGTGCAAGAAAACCCTGAACTTGCTGCGCAAGAAATGGCAGACCTTGGCATCCTTGCCAATAAAAATGTGGCGCTCAGTGCCATTCCAAAGTGTAACATTGTGTTTATTCAAGGGGAGGACATGAAAAAGCAAGTACAGCCCCTCTTCCAAATTCTCTTTGATTTAAACAAAAAAAGCGTTGGGAATGCACTGCCACAAGAGGATTTTTACTTTGTAAAATAAAAAAGCATATAAAAAAAGCCCTGTGTAAAAGCAGGACTTTTTTATTGTGCAAATAACTTATTTAGATGTGATTTCGCCGTTTATAAAAGCTTGCAAGCTCGTCAAATGATTGAGCAACAACTCCCGAATGTCCATCGTAGAGTTTTTTGCGCTTTGCACCACTTGGTCATACTGCGATAAGTCCTGATACAGCGTGGTGAACGCTTCACTCGGGGCGTGCCTACCTTGTTCTCCGTACAGCGCAATGCTCATGGCGTTTAATTCTTCCACGGTGTGTACGTACTGGCGTACAACGCCCAAACGTTGGGAGGTGGAGGAGTTGACAGAGCTTTCTAAGCGATTGACTTGGTCAATGGCAGAAGAAATATTGTTTTTAATGCGCTGTGTGATTTGGATATCCGTTTTGTTTTTAAAAAGAGATAAGGTCGTGCACATTGTGCCCAACACAATACTGACCACAAGGAGTACAAGCAAAACAATCATAATAATGCGTTGTCTGATTTTCATATTGGGGTTGTTGTTTCTTGCTTGTGCAGAATATCTATACATCTTAGCTGTCCTTTCTTATAGTATATCATGAATTGTATGAAGATAAAATTCATGTCCCTATAAAGTATACCACATTTTTGTAGAAAATCAATCTTTTCTTGAAAAAGTGGCGACAATTGTACGTATTTCTTACAAAAACGGCGAAAAAGTGGAAGAATTAAACAACTTCAATTGTGCAATGGGCATCTTGAAAGCCTTCTGCCTTTATCACAAGCTTGCCACAGCCTATTGCGTTGCCTCTTAAAATCACCATGGCTTTGCCGTGGAACAGGTTGCACCATGCTTCGTTAAAGGTGCGTGTGCTCGTTTGGTCGCCCCCATCGCTTGCGACATAGGAAAGAGCACCTTCCGTTTGGATGGTGAATTTGGTGCTATCATGAGGGCAACAAGTGCCTTTTTCGTCTTGCATTTCAACGAGCACATACACGAGCTCATCTTCTTTTAAAGAGATGGTGTTTTTTTCAGGTTGCACAAAGAGATGATGAGGGGCATCTGCTGTACGCATATAGCCCACATTTGTGCTGTCTTCCAAATCCACTGCCTTTAAAGTGCCTTTTTTAAAGGGAATGTTTTTGTAAATCAAGCGCAGGTTGTTGAGCAACCCTTCTTTGTCCGTTTTTTCTCTGATACCAAGGGAAATGTCGTTTAGGAACAGCTCCACCTTGTTGGCTGAGGAGAAAATATGTACATCCACAGTATCATCATCATTAAAATTCCAGTGAGGCAAAATGTGCATCACTTTTTTGTCCGTCCATTCGCTTTGGTAGAGATAATAGCGATCCTTCTTCATGCCTGCAAGGTCTACAATGCCAAAGTAGGAAGATCTGCTTGGCCACTCCAAGCGATAGGGAGTGGGTTCGCCCAAATAGTCAAACCCTGTCCACGTGAATTGACCTAAAATATAGGGGCATTCTTTTTGCATGAGGATTTCATCATCTGGCAACCAACCCCATGGCACAGTGGCATTGTCATAAGCATTGCAGTGCAAAGTATCCCTGTTTTGAATGGGCTTTTCAATATCGTTTTCTTCTACAATTTTGTAGTATTCGCCACGGGAAGACACACAACTTTCCGTTTCACTGCCATAGAAAATCCATGTGGGGTGCGCTTCGTGCAGTTCCTTGTACAAATGGGGCTTGTAGTTCAAACCAATGATGTCCACTTCTTGTGCCACACCGTTTTTAATGGCAGATACAATGTCATCAAAGCCTGCTGTGGTGGGGCGATATTTATCCTCTCTGTGGCAAATGTCAGACAAGAATTTGGCAAGGTGCTTGCCTTCTTCTGTTCTTTGGTCGGGCATTTCGTTGCCTGTTGACCACATGATAACAGAGGGGTGGTTTCTATCACGGCGCACAAGGTCCGTCATGTCCTTTTCTGCCCATTCGTCAAACAAGTGGCTGTAACTGTTGTCTACCTTGGGTTCCTTCCACTCGTCAAAGGCTTCATCAATCACCAAAATACCCATTTCATCCGCCAAATCCAGCACTTCGGGGGCAGGGGGGTTGTGCGTGGTGCGCAGTGCGTTGACACCCATTTCCTGCATGATTTCAAGCTGACGGCGTGCAGCGCTCTTGTTAAAAGCAGCGCCCAAAGCACCTAAATCATGGTGCAAGCACACCCCTTTTAAGTGCACATGTTTTCCATTTAAGAAAAATCCTTTGTCTGGTGTAAATAAAAGGGAACGGAAACCAATGCGTGTGCTGTTCGTGTCTATCACAGTGTTTTCTTTTAAAATGTCCGTTTGTACTGTGTATAAATAAGGGCACTTAGTGCTCCATAATTGCACCTGGTCAAAAGTAAATGCTTGCACTGTCTTTTCTGTGCAAGGAGATATATCTTCCTTTAATAAAGCACCATCTTGGTTATACACAGAAGTTTTGACTGTGTAAGTAGCCTTTTCTTTGATTTCCACATTTGTGTGTACAGTGAGTGTATATTTGTTGTCTTCACAAAGAGGAATGATGTATTGCCCCATGTAGGGGATAAAAGCAGTGTCTTTTTCTAAAAGCGTGACTTTGCGAATAATCCCAGCGCCTGGATAAAAACGAGTGGCGCAGGGCATGGGCTGTGTGTGCACACACAGTAAATTATCTTGCCCAAAATACACGTGCTTTGTAATGTCTACACAAAAACTTGTGTAGCCGTAAGGACGGCGAGTAACAAACTGACCGTTTACGTAAATATCTCCATTGCACATCACAGCATCAAATTGTAAAAACACATGTTTACTGTTTTTATCGACAAAGAAATGCTTGCGATACCACGCATTTTCATTGATGGGCAAGCCCCCAGTGCGTGCTACGTGGCGAATGGCAGTCAATATGCCGTCTGGGAACACCGTTTGCTCTTGCAAGTCATTATTTTCATCAAAAGCACCTTCTACTGCATAATCGTGGGGCACGGATACTGAGCGCCACGTGCTGTCGTCACAAAAAATGGTGGAGTTGTTACTATTTTCATTCAAGGTAAACTTCCAGTCGTTTTGAAGAAGTGTATTGTTCATAGGTGTGCTCCTTTAAGTTTGATTTGTACAGTTGTTTCCAAGTACAAGTATATCAAAAATACTTGCTTCAGTCAATTGTAAAATGGAGGAAAAGAAAAATACGCTCTAAAAAAATGAAACGAATCTTTCAGAGCGTATTTTGGTTATAAAATTAGTAACCGAGCTTTTTCACATTGTCAAAGCTTTTTTTAAGGCAGACGAAGGGGCTTTCAAAGCACTCATCTTGCTCTACCAACATGTGTTCACAGCAGGTGGTGGACAAGGTTTTTAAAATGCCTTCAAAGTTCATGTTGCCTTCCAACACAGGCGACATAATGGGTTTGTTGTTTTTTACATCCATGTCCTTTAAATGCACACAGGGAATACGGTCGTGCATAAGTGTAAGCCACTGGCACACGTCAGCGCCTGCTGCTTGTACCCAATACGTGTCTAAAGTGAAGCCCAATTCATCCTTTTTAAAGGCTTGGAGCAAGCGTTCAATCATGCGCACGCCATCAATCTTTTGAAATTCAAAAGCGTGGTTGTGATACATGAGCATCATGCCTGCATCACGGATTTTCTTTGCCACAGGGATGTAATCGCTGTGAAAATGGTCAAACCATTCGGGTGTCTGATATTTTTGGGGCATGCCACCAATGCCGATGTATTTTGCACCCATGAGCTTGTGTTCGTTGATCACGTTGTCCGTGTCGTTTAAAATACGGTCGGGGTTGGTGTGCGTTAAAACAATCTGTAAACCATGCTTATCACAAGTATTCTTCACATCTTGCGCACAAATGGGGCCAATGCCTGACACTTGCACTGTGTTGTAACCGATTTTTTTAACCTCACCAATTGTGAAATCAAAATCCTTGAGTGTCTGCGTGTACGTTCTTAATGTGTATAATTGAGCACCTAATTGCATTTTTTTATTCTCCTTTTATCCTTTTACAGCACCGATCATAACGCCTTTTACAAAGTACTTTTGCAAGAAGGGATAGATGCAAAGTACAGGTACAGTGGAAATGACGATGGCTGCATACTTGATGGTTTCAGCAAATTGATTGATACGGTCTTCCTCAGTAGCAGCAGCGTTGAGCAAGTTAGAGTTTGCGATCAAAACAGCACGAAGCACGTTTTGAATGGGCAAAAGCTCATTGTCCTTGATGTACAAAGAGGCTGGGAACCAGCTGTTCCAGTGACCTACGCCATAGTACAAGAGCAACACGGCGATGGTAGGCATAATGAGTGGGAGCACAATTCGGAAAACAATGATTAAATCATTTGCACCGTCAATGTATGCAGACTCTGTTAAACTCTCTGGAATGGCTTCAATAGCAGTTTTACAGATGATGGAGTTATACACACTGATGGCACTGGGCAAAATGAGCGCCCACAATGTGTTGTATAGTCCTAAGCTTGTGATATTTAAGTATGTAGGAATCATGCCACCATTAAAGAACATGGTGAACATGATGATGGCTAAAATGGGTTTTTTGAACATGACGTTTTTAGAAGCTAAAAAGTAACCGCAAAAGAGTGTTAAAGCAATGTTGATGGGCAAAGAAACAAACAAAATGACGAGTATGTTTCTATATCCACTCAGCAACAAGGGGTGAGAAAAAGCAAGCCCGAATGCTGCTACGTTAAAGCCTTGTGGCCAAAGAATAAAACCTGGGTTCTGAAGAAGCTTAATACTGTCGCTGAAAGAAGCGCACAAGACGTAGTATACGGGATAAAGCGTTACAAAGCACAGTAAAATGAGAAGAAAAATGTTTATAAACGTAAAACATTTGCTACCAAAGGTTTCTTGATTGAGGGCACTTTTGATTTTTTTAGACATATCTTGTCACTCCTTTCTTAGAATAATGAGGATTGTGTGAATTTTTTGCTCAAAGTATTTGTTAACAGAAGGAAAATAATGTTGACGACGGAATTGAACAAGCCTACAGCAGTTGCATAACTGTAATCTGCTTTTAAAATACCACGTCTATATACATAAGTTGAAATGACATCTGCCACTTCATACGTGCTTTCACTATACAACAAAAGCACTTTTTCAAAGCCAACGTTGAGTACGCCACCCATACGAAGTATAAACAATACTGTGATGGTGGGCATAAGACCAGGCAAAGTGATGTGCAACATCTGTTTAAATCTGTTTGCACCATCAATACGTGCGGCTTCATACTGCTCTTGGTCAATTGCAGAAAGGGCGGCAATGTAGATGATGGAGTTCCAGCCGATGTGTTGCCAAATGTCTGATAGAATGTAAATGAGGTAAAAGTGTTTTGAACTGGTGAGGTAGTTTGTCGCTTGCCCCCCTGTTGCCATTGCCCATTGAGAGAAAATACCGTCGCTCTGGCAATACACTTTGACGAGAGAACATGCGATAACCATGGAAATAAAGTAGGGCATGTAAGTGATGGTTTGAATGGTGCGCTTTAGCTTTGTGGAACGAATTTCGTTGAGCATGAGTGCAAGGATGATGGGGGCAGGAAAGCCAAAAACGATGGTCAAAAAGGAAATACTGAGTGTGTTTCTGATGAGGCGAGGAAAGTAAACATCAGAAAAGAAATTCGCAAAATTTTTCATGCCGACCCATTTGCTGCCTTCAATGCCCAATCTTGGACGGAAGTTTTTAAAGGCGATTACAAGGCCATACATGGGTTTATAGGCGAATATAAAGAGAAAAATAAGAACGGGGAGAATAAGCAAATATTTATATTTGTTTTGCTTAAAGTCTCTTGAAAGTCGTTCGCCAAGCGTGCGCTTTTGCAACAAACTGCGCGAATAAGCCGTGGGAGAATTGCTCATGTTAATCACCTTTTCTTTGTGTAATGAATTTGAATAAATAAGAATGTGCGTGCCTGCACATTGTTTTGATACAGGCACGCAACAAATGACCTTAAAATGAACGAGTTATTAACGAGCCATGAAACGGTCGTAAGCTGCTTGCTGGATTTCGAGTGCTTTAGCTAAACCCATTTTGTCCAATGTCTGGATGTATTCATCCCAAACAGAGGCATCAGCTTCGCCAGTGATTAACTTGGCAGCCATTTCAGGAACATAGGTGAAAATAGCAGATTCATAGTTCGCTGCTTCATCGCTTTCGTCAGCAGTCAAAGTGATACCGGAGGGCAATCTGCCTCTGCCAGGTACGCCTTCTTGAGCGTAGAACCATGTGTCGTTTGCAGCGATAGAAGTGGGGTTGTTCTTTAAGTGCAAAAGACGTGTGGCTTGGATGCAGTTGCCGCTCCAAACGGAACCACAGTATTTAGCAATTGCATCGTTTAAGCCGTCAGGATCTTCAGTAACGAGTTTGGTGTATTCTGGAAGACCTTCAGCGTTGTAATCCCAAGAAACACCCTGTGTACCAAAGTTCCAGTAGAGGTTGCCTTCTTTAGAGTAGGCATAGTCTAAAAGACGGAGAGCAGTTTCAACTTCTTCTTCGGGGCAATCGCCAGTTACAACTGCGACTGTGTTGCCGATGCCGTAACCACCAAAGAGGGTGGAAATGGAGCCATCATCAGCTGTGGGATAAGGGATACCGATCCAGTCTGCACCGTTTTTAGCAGCTTCTGCTTCGTTCTTCCAGTTGGTGAGCTGCCCCATGGAGGTGTAGCCCAAACCGATGGTGCCATTTAAAGCTTTTGTCTTTGTGCTTGTGTCATCCAATGTGAACAAGTCTTGGTCTAAGAGGCCGTTGTCCCACCATTCGTTGAGCTTGACCATATAATTGAGCCATTCTTTTTGAGCTTGTGCAAGCTGCACTTTGCCGTTTTCGTCTACATAGTAGCCGAATGTTTTGGAAGTGCCGCCACAACCGTAAGCGCCGAAAGCGCCTGCAAGGCCACTATCGTGGAAACGAGGCTTCCAAGGTGTGGTGAACTTTGCGCCGTATTTTTCGTTGAACACTTTGATTACATTTTCAAATTCAGAAATGGTTTTAGGAATTTCCAAACCACATTCTTTTAACCAATCTTGACGAACAACGGGGCCTTCATATGTGTCGTTCCAGCCACCGTCTTCACGGAAGAAACCAAAGCCATAATATTTGCCGGCATCTGTTTTCATAGCCTTGTCGTAAGCAGGGTTAGATTGAAGGAAAGCATAGTAGTTGGGCGCATATTTTTGAATATCATCTGTGATGTCACGGATAACGCCTTCATCCATGTAGCGTTCAGCGTCTGTCATCAAACCACCATAGATGATGTCAGGCAATTCTGGGCTTGCAAGAACAAGGTTTAAAGCTTGTGCACCATCTGTGCCAGCTGTGGGGAAAGACCAGTCAATGTTTACACCAGTTGCTTTGATTAAGCCAGTGTGGAAGGGTGAATCTTCCCAAGAAGCATAGGATTCATGAACGGCATAACCGGCAGAAACAAACCAAGAAATTTCGGGGGCATTTTCCATAGGATATTTAAACCCATCTGCGTTTTCTGCAACTGCAGAAGTCAAGGTCAAGAGCATGGCGAGCGCCAAAAGAAGTGCCAAAGATTTTTTCATCGTAATTCCTCCTAAAAAATTTTATTTTAATTTTAATGGGAAACCTGAGAAAAGATCCTCCTTTCTTGTGTGCCTTTTTATCAACGACGCTTTTCAGAAAAATGAAATTGTTGGAAAAGCGATGTTTGCAATAAATAATTTCACACGATGGAAAAAAACAAACCATCTTCATGTGCGTTTGAGTTGGTGTAAAAACAGTCTGAAGTCACTTTTTTAAGCGTTTTGATTTCAATCATGTTTCTACTTGCTACCTTTTTGACATATTTATTATACAATTTTACCATACGAAAAGTACATTGCATAAGTGCACTTGGATATTGCAAAAATGTACCTAATGTGTTATAATGTGATAAAGAAGATGAGGGGAAGTGAGCAGATGGGCAAGGGATACGTAACGCCATATGTGAGT
>CAYTPJ010000067.1:1836-11190 GCA_964439755.1 uncultured Oscillospiraceae bacterium | reverse complement strand
CAAAAGTGCTCAACTTCTCTTTGAAGGAAGGCAACTATGTAGGCATTCCTACAGCTGAAAAGTCCTGGGGTTTCAAAACCTTCACATTGGACGATTACAATGCTGCAGTAGAAAAAGTAAAGAATGGCGAATATGTGGTAGATCCTTCTTATGAAGACGCTGTGAAACCCACTGTTACAGAAAGCACAGCTGTAAACTACGTTTCATAATTCGTTCACTAAAAAAAGCCACCGTGGTAAACGGTGGTTTTTTTATATGGTTTTGTATTTTATGCGTCTGCTTTTATGATGGGGATTTGAAGGCGCATAAAATTTTCTCTCCCTGAATAGGAAAATGCAGGTGTGTCTGCAATCACATCGCCATAATAATCTCCGAAAATTTCATATTTCACTTGAATTACCGTGATCTAAGAGGGTACTTGTGCATATTTTTTCCTTCCAAAACACTTGCTTTTATGGTATACTCATAAGGGCATACTTTGTGCCTCATACATAACAACAAAAAGGAAGTTCAAATGACATTACAAGCTTTACAGTATTTTGCAGCCGCAGCCGTGTGTGGTAACTTTACAAAAGCCGCAGAGAGTTGCTTTGTTACACAGCCTGCTTTGAGCCGTGCCATTCAGGAATTAGAGCAAGAGTTAAATTGCAAATTGTTTGAAAGGCAAGGCAAAAAAATCACTTTGACCAATGCAGGCAAAGTGTGTTTAAAAGAAGCACAACAGCTCTTTCATATGGTAGAACACTTGAAAAAAAGCGTGCAGGGCACAAAAGAAGATCGTGTAATCAAAGTGGGCTACATTGTGTGGGGGCATTATTGCGCCTTTAACAGACTGTGGAATGCAATTAAAAAAGACGGTTTTCAAGGGGAAATTGAAATGGTGTACGATCATCCCATGCTTATTAAAGAAATGTTTGTGCGAGGCGAACTGGATGCTGCCATTTTGATGGAAACTTCTGCAAGGGATTTATCAAACATCGAGTGCACATTGCTCACGCATGATGGTTTGTACATTATATTAGATGAAAACCATCCTTTAGCAACGCAAAAATCCGTCACCTTGCGTATGCTCCAAGAAGAAAAATTCATCTTATACGCTATGGAAGATTTGCCTTTGATGGATGCATATTTCATTCAAAAGTGCAGAGATCAAGGCTTTGTACCCCAAATTGCAGGGTATGGACGCAAAATGGCAGACGTGGTCAATTTGGCAAAAACAAAACATGCGCTTGCTATTGGCAACTCTTGCTTTCAATACGTAGAATCGGAAGGCGTAAAGCTCATCCCTATATCTGATTTAAAGGATGGGTTTGACCCTGTGTTTGTGGTGCAAAAATCTTCAAAACCTACGCTTGCTCAACAATTATTTAAAGAAATGCTCAAGCAAAAAGAAGTGCTACATATCGTTTAAAGATACTAAAAAAGTATGAATTATGATATTTTGTTATCGATAATCAAATATCAATAACAAACAGGCATTAGAAAGGTGTTTCTTTTTGTGCTATACTTTGAGTATCCTCTAAGGGATAAAAGAAAGGATGACACAGTCATGAAAAAAATGCTCTCTTTCCTTCTTGTACTTGCTATGCTCTTGAGCATGACAAGCATTTCCTTCGCTGATACTATGAAGGATGGTACTTTTACTTCCACAGTGCAAGCTATGCACGGTAAATTGACTTTGGAAACAACTGTTGCTTCTAACAAAGTAACAGACATCAAAGTGGTAGACGAAACTGAAACACCTGGTGTTACAGCCCCTGTTTACAATGAAATGATTCCTAATATCATTGAAAAACAGTCCATCGCTGTGGACACCATCACGGGTGCAACCATCACAAGCAACGCTGTGATGAACGCTGTGGCTGACTGCTTAACACAAGCAGGCGCTGACATGGATGCTTGGAAAAAAGAACTTCCTAAAGAAGAACTTCCTTCCGAATACACTGCTGACGTTATCATAGTTGGTGGTGGTGGCGCAGGCCTTGCAGCAGCTGTAAGCGCAGCTTCTGAAGGCGCAAGCGTAATCGTGCTCGAAAAGAGTGGCTTCTTAGGTGGTAACTCCATCGTGTCTGGTGGTATTTACAACGCACCTGATAGAGAAGAACAAGACGATGTAGATGCTGGCTTAGATGCATTGATTGAAGATGCAATCGCTGAAACCCCCATCAATGATGCACACGCTCAATTGATTGAAGAAGTGAAAAAAGAGTTTGAAGAATACAAAAATTCTGACCGTAAACTCTTTGACAGTGCTGCATGGTTTGCCCTCCAAACATGGAATGGTGGCGACAAATTGGGCGAACTCAAAATGGTTCGTACCATGACTGACAATGCTTTCTCCTCTTTGGAATGGCTCGAAGATATGGGCATGCAGTTCAAACCCGGTGTGGTGAGTGGTGCAGGCTCCTTGTACTATCGTGTGCATGGCGCTGTAAAGCCCAACGGTGTTGGCTATATTGACACATTTGAAGAAAACTTAGCCAAGTATGAAAATACTCAAATCCTCAAAAACATGACAGGCAACAACCTCGTTATGGATAATGACAAAGTAGTGGGCGTTGAAGCTGTAAACAAATACGGCGACAAAGTCACTTTCAATGCAAACAAAGGTGTTATCTTAGCAACTGGTGGTTTCGCTGGCAACGTTGACCTTCGTGTGAAACTCTGCCAAGGCGAAAAGTGGCCAAACCTCGGCAAAAGCGTACCTACTTCCAACATGCCTGCTGTAACTGGCGATGGCATTTTCATGGCTGAAAAAGCAGGCGCACAGCTTGTGAACATGGATCAAATTCAGCTCTTACCCTACTGCAACCCCTACACAGGCGCTACCTATGACATTTGTGGCAATAGCTTGATGGGCATGTTTGTAAACAAAGAAGGCAACCGTTTTGTGCGTGAAGATGGCCGCCGTGACGAAATGTCCAAGGCAATCATTGACCAAACAGACGGCATCATGTACATGGTGTTCAGCGCTGACTTCATCACATCTGAAGCAGATGCTTACATGTTGGGTGGCAAAAACCTCGAATATTATTTAGCAAACAACCTTTCCCAATATGTGAGAGCAGAAACTTTAGAAGAACTCGCTACCACATTGGGCATGGATGCAAACAACTTGAAAGCAACTGTTGAAAGCTTCAACAAGCATGTTGAAGAAGGCTCCAAGGATGAATTTGGCAGAATTGGTTATGTTGCCAAAGTTGAAAATGGTCCTTTCTACGCATACCCCAGAAAGCCCGCTGTTCACCACACCATGGGTGGTGTGTTGGTAGACGAATTCACACGTGCTTTAAACGCAGATGGTACCCCCATCCAAGGCTTGTACTGCGCTGGTGAAATCACAGGCAACCTCCACGGTGCAAACCGTTTGGGCGGCAACGCTATCGTAGACTTCACCGTGTTCGGTCGCATCGCTGGTGCTTCTGCAGCTGCTGCAAAGTAATTTGTAAAAAGTACAGTAAGTATAAAAAAAAACCCACGAGGGCAAAAGCTTTCGTGGGTTTTTCATATACGGTTGTATCAAGAAAGTACAAGAGAAAAATTCTTACTTGATTTCTGTTCTTAATTTTTGATAATCCTCATAGAGCGTTGCAGCATCTTCTCTGCCCAAGAAACAAGAACTATCTTTTTTGCTCATAATACCCATCGTGGTGTAGCACAAAATGCGTTCCACATAAGGGTCAATGGATGCCATTTGCTTTTTGATACGCTCTATATCAGCAGGCACAAGGGCGCTGGAATACACATTTTCTTCAAACTCGAACACTTCCATGTCTGCCCAAAGTGCAGATTTTTGCGCTTTATCGTGTGCCCATTTTAAGTTTTGGTAGAAAGTTTTGGTTTGTTCGGGGGTTGCTTTTCGCACACCAATTTCATCTTGATAGGCAATGATGTCGCAATCCATTTGCTTTAATTGCGCCACAAAGAAATCGTCTGCTTTGATGTCCTTTGTGCCATAAGGCGCAATGAGGATTTTCTTGTCCTTGTCCAACTGCCTTAAATATTTTGCATACTTGTTGACATAGTCTATGAAAATATCACTATAATAATCGCCTGCGTGCGTTTCGTCTGGCAAATACCAGCCGTACAAACTGCTGTTGTCCTTATATTTTGCGTACAATTGGTCGATGGCTTTAAAGGCACGTGCTGTCACTTCTTCGCTCACCATGTTGTTGATGGTGTCTGTCCACACGCCGTACCAACCCACAGACAAAAACACTTTGATGTCTAATTTTTGCATTTCGTCCATCAACACGTCCAAGGGGTTTTTGCACACCATACCTTTTGGAGCAGGGTAAATGTCTGTTTCAAAATAGCTTTCGGCATATTCTTCATACACCAAACTCGTTGCCGTCACCACCACATAGTCCATGCCCAGCGCTTTCATTTCTCTAAACTTTTCTCTCCACTGCGCTTCTGTGAACTTGCGTGCTTCTTCATTATAATACTTACCTTCTGGCACATTGTGATGCCAAAATTCAAACCATGTGCCTGTAATAGGTTTACTCATATTGTACTCCTTTATATGCAGGCTTTGAACGCCTGTTTGTTTTTTTATTATATTGTTTTTTCTTTTGCTTGTCAAGGATAAAATCGCTTATTCCTGTGTTTTTCTGTACGCTTGATATGCGTCATAGAGCAAGGAGGCGTCCTGCCTTCCACAGAAACAATCGCTTTCTTTTTTACTCATTGTGCCCATCGTCATGTAACACAAAATGCGCTCCACATAGGGCGCTACGCCTTCTATTTGTTTTTTTATGCGTGCCATATTTGCAGGCACCAATCCACTTGTAAACAAGTCTTTTTCAAAATCGTATATTTCAATGTCTGCCCAAAGTGCAGATTTTTGTGCCTGATCGTGCGCCCATTTTAGGTTTTTAAAATAGTTGGAGGCTTGTTCCGTTGTGGATTTCCGTGCGCCTACCTCGTCTTGATATGCCACAATGTCACATTCTAAACGCTTTAATTGATCTACAAAATGTGCATCCACGATGATGTCCTTTGTGCCATAAGGCGCAATCAATATCTTTTTGTCTGCATTTTTGCGCTTTAAATAGCGTGCGTATTTGTTTACATACGCAATAAACAGTTCGTTATAGCACCCGTTTGTGTGCGTTTCGTCTGGCAAATACCAGCCGTACAAACTGCTGTTATCCTTATATTTTGCATATAGTTGGTCGATGGCTTTAAAAGCACGTGCTGTCACTTCTTCGCTCGTCATGTTATTTAAAGTATCATCCCATACACCGTACCAACCTACAGACAAAAACACTTTGATATGTAACTTTTGCATTTCATCCATCAACACATCCAATGGATTTTTGCACACCATGCCTTTTGGGGCAGGGTAAATGTCCGTTTCAAAATAGCTCTCGGCATATTCCTTATACACCATGCTGCTTGCCGTTACCACCACATAATCCATACCCAAATCTTTTATTTCTTGACATTTTTTGCGCCACTGTGCCTCTGTAAAATGCCTGCAAACCTCGTTGAAGTACATGCCCTCGCACGTGTTGTGATGCCAAAACTCAAACCATGTGCCTGCTATTACTTTTTTCACACTTTTTCTCCTTGTAATGCAAGGGCAAAATACTGAAAAGTAAACTTGTTATTCTTCGTCATCTTCTTCCGTTTCCTCATCATCCTTTGTACAATCTTCAAAAATATTGTATGCAATGTATTCTTCTCCTACGTCTACATCGCCATCCCCGTCAAAGTCAAACAAATCTCCAAAAATACTCATTGCATATGCCTCCATTCATTTAGTGTTGCCATGATTATACCACATAACGAAAAAAAGTACAATATTTTGCTTATTTTTAATAAAAAACTTGATAAATTGTGAAAAATATGGTAGTCTATATGTGTACAAGATAGTAAAGAAACTAGAAAAGCACAAAAAGGAAGGTGATTGGCATGAATATACATAAATCCTCTGAGGATTATTTGGAAGCCATGCTCATGATGAAAGAGGAGCACGGATACATCCGTTCTCTTGATATAGCCACCAAATTAGGCGTTACTAAACCCAGTGTAAGCTATGCAGTGAAACGATTGCGTGAAGATGGATATATTACAATGGATCAAAAAAACAGCTTGATTACTTTGACGGATAAGGGGTTGCAGATTGCAGAGCGCATGTATAATCGCCACAAAGTGCTCACAGATGTGCTCATGCGCCTTGGCGTAAGCGAACAAACAGCCCGTGAAGATGCGTGCAAAATTGAACACGATATCAGCGAGGAAACATTCAATGCACTTTTAAAGCATAGCAGATAAAGAAAAAATGTGTAAAACCTCCCTATCCATTGCACATTTGAGATTTATATGATATACTATACTTATCCCGTACATCACAACAAAAGAGCAAATAATCTCTAAAAACGGAGGCTTGATCAATGAAAATGAAAGAACATATTTTTCTTGTCGGTATGGCAGGATGTGGAAAAACGAGCTTGGGGCAACGTTTGGCTCAAAATTTGAATGTTAAATTTTACGACACAGACCAAAGAATTAGCGAAGCAATGAATATGTCTGTTAATCAAATTTATCAAACGTTGGGGGAGATGTTTTTCAGAAACGCTGAAATGGCTGTGCTTGCTGACTTAACAGGTGCGCCTCCTGCAATCATTTCAACGGGAGAAGGCACTGTGCTTACGCCTGAAAATATCACCATTATGCGCAATCATGGTGTTGTGGTGTTCATTGATCGCCCTTTGGATCAAATATTGTCTGACATTAAAATGGATCGTCGCCCCACTTTGCGTGGGGGCACGCATGAAGATGTAATTGAACAATACAATCAACGCATTGGTTATTACCGTTCTGCCTCTGATGTGCGCTTTGACAATGCACACGGATTTGCTGTGGGCATCAATGCCCTCACAGCGCTCGTTCAAGAAATCGAGGGATAATTCATGAAAAAAATATTTATGATGCTGGTATTGCTTTTTGTGTTGCTCTTTTCTATTGGTGTAGCAGAAGAAGCACGTGTGTTAAACGATGAAGTCACCTTTTCTGCAACGAAAAATTCAGAAAAGCTTTTTCGTATGCTCGACCAAAAATATAATACGTGTTTTCATGTAACCAACCAAAAAATAGTCATTGATTTGAAGGGTCAAACGTGTGGGGGCATATACCTCACTTTTCTTTCTGAACCCACTACTTTGATGATTGAAGAAAAAAATCAAGAGGGTGTATGGCAAGTCAACACGTACTTTGATGCCAAATATAAAAATCAATACATAAAACTTAGCTTGAGCAAAAGCACAACACACCTTCGGATAGGTGCAAAAGAGGAAAACGCAGAGCTTAAAATCAACTCTTTCTACTTGCTCTCAGAGGGTACGCTCCCAAGCTTTGTACAAACGTGGGAAACGCTCGACACCCCTGCGGATATCATGCAAATTGTTACGCATCCAGATGATGACATATTGTGGTTTGCAGGGCTTTTGCCTTTGTATGCAGGGGAAAAAGAGAAAAAAGTGATGGTGGTATACACTGTTGGGCAGTGCAAGGAATCAAGAAAAAATGAGCTTTTAGATGGTCTTTGGACATGCAAGGTGAAATATTACCCCGAGATAGGTCCTTTTAAGGATTTGAATAGCAAGAATAAAAAAACCGTTATATATCGCATGGGTGGCAAGGACAAAATGCCCCTGTATGTTACGACCATGCTTCGCAAGCATCGCCCCAGTGTTGTGGTAACGCAAGCTCTAAACGGAGAATATGGGCACCTTCAGCACATTGTAACGGTAGAAGGTGTAGTAAACGCTGTCACAAAACACGTGCATGATGTGCAGTATCAAACGCCTGCCTTTAATGAGCCTTTTCAAGTAAAAAAGCTCTATGTGCACGCTTATAAAAACAATCAAATCCATATGGATTACACAAAAAAATTAGATCATTTTCAAGGTCAAACAGCTTTTGAAATTGCAAAATCTGCCTTTAAAAAGCATGTTTCACAGCAAAAAACACACTATAAAGTACGGTTGGATGGTGCTTTTAAACCCACCGTGTTGGGGCTGTATTATTCAACCGTGGGTGATGATGTGCTAAAAAATGATATTTTGGAGCATATTGAATGATCAAAAAATTCTGCTTAACGCTGCTTTTTGTTTTATGTATTTTGTGCAACACTTGTTTGAGCGAAACGCATACAGCAACCCTGTACCCTGGTCAAAATGTACCAAAGGCAACGCTCTCTTTTGAATTTCAAGAGGATTTATTTCATAAAAAGAGCGTATATCAACACGAACTTGCCAAAACCTCCTTATTATTTGCCATCAGTGGATATAGAGCAGTCACAGAGGATAGGACGCAAAAGGACAAGGATGTGCGTGCCTTTTTAAACGGCTTGGGATTTTCTCATATGCAAAGCCAAGAATACGACAAAGTGCCAGAAGAAAACACCATTGCTTCTATTTGTGCACAAAAATATGTGCAAAACGAGGGCAAGCCTTACACGCTTGTGGCTGTGTGTTTAAGTGGTGCACGATATAAAAACGAGTGGTTGGGCAATTTCACCATTGGGCATGATAACGAAAAAAGCCCATCTTCGCTCTATCACGTGGGCTTTTATACAGCTGCCCTCAAAGTGCAAGAACGCATTTTAAACTACATAAAAGACATCAAAACGCCTGTTAAAATTTGGATGACAGGGTATAGCAGAAGTGCTGCCGTTGCCAACTTAACAGCTAAATTGTTGTTAGAAAATGGGCATATTCAAAGTGACAACTTGTTTACATACACATTTGCTACACCCTATAATACAAGGGAAAAAGAGGCTGAAAATTACAAGGGCATTTACAACATTGTCGGCTCTTTTGACGTGGTCCCTTGCGTGCCCTTTAAGGACTGGGGGTATAGCCGTTATGGCGCCACCTATTATTTAAAAAGTGGTGAAATAAGCGACGATTATGAGCGTGTTTTTGAACGTGCCAGCACATACAGCCAAGAGGTGCTCAAAACGCCCTTTTTGTATTCGGAGCAAACAAACCTCATTACAAAGGAATTGCTTCAAACGCTCTACGAGTTTTTCAGCACACAAGGGAAATATACAGAGGAATACCAAACTCTTTTTAAAACGCTCTACCGTGACACGCACGACCCTATGGCATTGCTTACAGAAATAAAAGATGTGCTTTTAAATAAAGTCACAGGGCAGGAGTTACAGCCTTTTCTGCATTTGTCGGACGAAATACTATGGGAAATGCTGAAGGAAACGGCGCACATGGGGGCAGATGATTTTGCCTCGGACACCCAGTGGGGTGCGCACCTTTTGTATTCGCATTTTCCCTCTTATTATCTCTCTATGCTCATGCCCAATTCAGAAGACGTGTTTACGTACAA
>CAYTPJ010000067.1:0-1736 GCA_964439755.1 uncultured Oscillospiraceae bacterium | reverse complement strand
ATATAATGGATTATACTCCGTCCCCTACAACAGGTGGAGCGTTCTGTTTTATGGATGCTACATTATATAGTATGCATGGTCGATTTGATCAACACCACATAAAATAAACACTCAACATTTCACATTCTGCATTCTGCATTCTCTATTCTGCATCATCTCCCGTACACACCAAGCATCTATCACGCAAATCACGCAACTTTTGTACAAAAAAAACGGAATGTACAAACACTCCGTTTACATTGCCCCAAGATGCCGCTGCTTCCTATTATTTTCACCCGCTACATAAACAGCAGGCTGGTACCCTGCGCGGTTATCTGCCTTCCCCTAACGCATCAAGCGGGGGCGTGACATCAAGACCCAACAAAAACGACCCGGGTTCCATTTTTTAAAATGTGGGGAAAAACAGGAAACTGGCGTGCATCTCAGGAAATCCTGTAGCAAAAGTATATGCGTTTTCGTTTAAAAAGTCAATGTTCAATTTGGTATTTTGCAAAATTTTTTCATACCATTTTTTACCTTTGCTATGGTAATTTGATTAAAAACATCATTTGTTCTCTATTTATCATATATCTTTTATTGATTTTTTATGACAAAAACAACGTAAAAATTATATGATTTTGAGAAAAACCCTTCACAAAAACAAAAAAATGGTGTATAATAAAGAAGAAGTGCCCCATTCCTTTTTGAAGGAGAAGAAAATGCAATTAGAAATTGACGGCGTTCCCTTTTTGTTAAAAAGCCCTCAAACGTTTGACTGGTTGAAGGCGTATGGCACAGTACACAAAGTGTTGCACAAATCATCGTCTGGTAACTTGTGCTTTTTTGTGGACGGGAAGTTTGGCCCTCTTTTTATTAAGTATGCAGGGGCACAGAAGATATTTTATCAAGGGCGTATTCAAGATGCTGTGGACGCCTTAAAACGTGCTATGCACATTTACACAACTGAAAAACACACGAACATTGTGCAATTGTTGGCGCATGGAGATATAGGAGAAGGGTATGCAGCGATCTTTAAAGCAGAACATGGCGTGAGCTTAAAATCCACTTCTTCTTTTCAAGCATTGGAACGCTTGCGATATGAGCCTCTTGTGGTGCGCTTATCCCTTATTGATCAAATATATGATGCGCTTACTTTTTTATCTAAAAAAGACATTATATCTGTGGACTTTTCAGAGTCCAACATTTTAATAGACTTTGAAAGAGGCAAAAGCACACTGTGTGACCTTGATTTATACACATACGGCGCATACATCAACCGTTTAGGGCGCATGCCTGGATCTCCCAATTTGCTCGCTCCCGAAGAATACAGAATGAATGCAGAAATCACACAGCGTGCAGATGTATACCACATGGGCGCCCTCGCTTACCTGTTTTTTTCGGAAGGCTTGTTCTCTGTAAACCCTCGGTTTGAGGCCTCCAAACGCTTGTTCAAGGTGGTTAAAAAAGCTGTTTCTCCCGACCCTCGCTTGCGCTTTTCCTGCCCAGAAAGCTTTTTAAAGGCATGGCGAGAAGGTGTGGGGAGTATGCGGTTATAATCATTTAAATTTTTACAATACACTGTTTTTTATATATTTGCAGTGTATTGTATTTTTATTTGCAATTTTAGGTCTGTTTTTTTCATTTATTTGCAATTTTCCAAACATTTGCAAGAAATTCCAAATAATTGTTATGTTTTTTTTAAAAAAATACATGTATAATTCATGTTGTAAGTAAGGAGTGGATGCAGATGGAAAAAA
>CAYTPJ010000066.1:0-11283 GCA_964439755.1 uncultured Oscillospiraceae bacterium | reverse complement strand
CTGTCACAGTATAGCCCTCTATCTGGAATACATCAAAGGGCTTGATGACGTGAAAATGCAAGGTGTCTTCAATGCACGTTTCTAATTCGTGCTGCGCCGCTGTATAAAAATAGTCTTTCACAGCTTGATTGCAGTAGATGTGCAAGTGTTCACTGTGCATATTGTGCGCATAGCATCCCCCACGCAACACCAATTCTGCCGGGTAAAAGTGGTCTGTGTGTGAGTGCGTAATGAGCAGATGCCCTATCTTGGATAAATCTATGTTCTGCTGTAATGCGTGCATATACGTGTCGCATGGAAAGTCAATTAAAATACAGTCATCCACCAATGCTTGAGAGCGTGTACGGATGTTTTTGCCTCCGAGCTTTCTGGCTTGTTCGCAGTGTGCACAGTGACAAAATACACTGGGCCAACCTTCGGCAGCCGCCGTTCCTAAATACTGAATTTGCATGTTTTATTCCCTTTTCTGATGTTTTATTTGAATGTGTATACCTTTTTCTTTGCATAAAAATAGGAGACGGATGTTGCCATCTGCCTCCTAAAATGTGTCGGATTATTTGGAGAAAGAAAGGAATTTATCGAATTGGGCTTGCTCAATCGCCATCAACTCATCTAAACCCAATTTCTGAAGCTGTGACATGTATTCATCCCACTTTTCAAAGTCAGCACGGCCTAATACAAAGTCTGTAATCAATTCGCTGGAATAGGTGGACAAATCTGTTACAATTTCAGCTTTGCGTTCGTTTTGCTCGTTTTCAGCAATGGCAACGTAGCAGTACTTGGCATCTGGATATACATGGTCATAGAAAGCAACTTGCTTTTGGAAAGCGTTTTTGTGTTCTGGACGGGAGGAGAACTGGGATTCCATAGTATAAAGAGATACTGTGGGGAACACGCAACCAGACCAGAGATTGCCACCCGCAGTGTTACGGTCTTTTGCATTTTGTTCCCAGAAAGCGCCACCCACGCCTGCCATCAATTGACGGCTGCCGTCTACGACTTCGTAAGTTTTGCCTTCAATGCCCCAAGCAGTCAATTCTTCATAGCGTGCAGAGTAAATGACGTCTAAGAAAGCTGCAACAGCTTCTTTGTTTTGGCAATCTTTGGTCACTACCCATTTGTGCCAAGAGAAGAAGGGAGGCTCAATGATGTTGTAGGGGGTGTAGTTGTTTTCAGTCGTAAGCAAAGCGATGGGGAGGAACTCAGCACCTTCTTGGTTGATGGAGGGTTCAAGCCACATTTGCATACAGTAATCAAAAGTAGCGCCTACTTTGTTTTCAGCCATGCGTTGGCTTACTTGCTCATAAGTTGCACCAATCAAGTCAGTATCTAACAAACCTTCTTTAACGAGCAACTGCATGAATTTGATGTAGTCTTTGATGCCTTCTTGATACCATGGGGTGACGATTTTTTCGTTCTTTACATCCACAGCTGTCAAGTAGTTACCCAAGCCAAACCACTGGGCAATGCCTGTCATGAAGAAGTCCCCTGAAGTGTCTACGGTTACGATTTCGTCTTTCAAGCCGTTTTGGTTCATATCGTTTTCTTGGAAAGCTTTTAATGTTTTCACAAATTCGTCTGCTGTGGTAGGTACAGGCAAGTTGAGCTTTTCAAGCCAGTCTTTACGGATGTTGATGACACGGCATGTGGGGGCAGGTTTGTTTTCATATGTCTGTGCTTGAATACTGGTGAACCAGTAGATGTTGCCGTCAGGAGCTGTGGTCAACTGTTCCATAAAGGGGTATTGTTCTTTATAGAATTTGTTGAAAGTGCCATCGCTGTATTCGTTCACAATCTGGTTGATGGGCAAGATAATGCCTTTGTTTGCTAATTCCATTGCAGAAGCATCATCAAAAGAAGATAAGTTCATGATATCGGGGAGGTTGTTGCCAGAGGCAATGCGTGTTTGCGCTGTGGTGGGGTATTGGTCGGGGGAAACAACTTCAAATTCGATTTCGAGGTTCTTTTCTGCGAACAACTTTTTGAGCTCTTGCCACACGGGGTATTCTTCACGTTCATCAAATTTGATGAATTGGTTGGTGTTGTTGGGCACGAGCATTCTGAGCTTTAAAGGGGCTTTTGCGTTTTCTGCAAATGCAGTTACAGACAAAGCTGTCAACACAAAGCAGAGCGTGAGTAAAAGGGATACGAGTTTGCGTAGGGTTTTCATAAATAGGCCTCCTAAATTTTATTACGAATTTCATTTTATCCTGTTTGCATAAAATGAAATTAGTTTTGAAGGAATGTTGTAAAAAACAAGGTGCAATTTTAAAAGCTTAACCTTTTAAAGAGCCTACCATAATGCCTTTTACAAAGTGCTTTTGGAAGAAGGGATAAGCGAATAACACGGGCAAAGTGGTGAAAATAATCATAGCATACTTTAATTGAACAGTGGACAAAGAACGTTTGATGGCTTCTTCTACTTCACTCATGGGCAACTTTGTTAAATCTACTGTATTTTCGAGCAATACACGCCTTAAATACAGTTGCAAGGGGTGGAGTTCAGGCTTGGTTAAGTAAATGAGTGCATTGAACCAACTGTTCCACATGATGACAATGGTGTAAATGGAGATGACTGCCAATATGGGCTTTGCCAAGGGGAGGTAAATGCGCACCATGATTTTAAAGTGGCTGGCACCGTCTATGGAAGCAGATTCACGGATGGTTTCTGGAATGGAAGAAAAGTATGTTTTGGCTAATATAATGTTCCAAATACTCAACGAACCAGGCAGTATAATCGCCCACACACTGTTGTACAAGTTGAGCTTGTTCATGATCAGGAAGGTAGGAATGAGCCCACCTGAAAAATACATAGGGATGAGCAAGTAAGTGACCACGATTTTTTTATAGAGCAATTTTTTGACGCACAAGGGGTAGGCGCACAATACACAAAATGTGAGCATTAAAAGAGTGGTCGTGAGCACGTAAAAAATAGTGTTTCCATACGCTTGCCACATGTTGGCATCTGAAAAAATCATTTTGTAAGAGTTGATGTCAAAGCCTTTTGGGAAAAAGTAAATGTTGCCTATGGAAGCTTGCGCAGGGTCACTCACGGAGCGTATGAGCACGTAATACATGGGATAGATGGTGATGATACATATGAGCGTAACAGCGATGTATATCACGATGTCTGCCAGTATATTGCCCTCTTTGATCTTGTTTTTATTGTTATTCATACATTTTTCTCCTTATCATTTAAAACAAGCCACTGCCAGATATCTTGTTGCTGCATTTGTTTGCAACAAATACCAATATTAAGTTGATGAGAGAAGCAAACAAGCCCATGGCTGTGCCCAAACTCGTTTTCCCTGTCAACAAACCTTCTCTGTAAATGTATGTGCCAAATACATCGGCTGAACGCATGGTGGCATTGTTGTAGAGCAACAAAATCAAGTCGGTATTAGAGTTCATCACGTCCCCTACGGCGAAAATGAGCATGATTGCAATGGTGGGCGCAATCATAGGCAACGTGATTTTGAGAGCTTGTTGCCATCTGTTGGCGCCGTCCATTTTAGCAGACTCGTACAGTGCAGGGTCAATGGACGCCATAGCAGACAAGTACAAAATGCTGTTCCACCCAAACCCTTTCCATATGTTGGTTGCCGTGTAAACGGTGGGGAACCATTTGGGGTCTGTACGGAAGGAAATGGCATCTCCTCCAAACATCATGATGATTCGGTTGATCAAGCCATCCTTTTCAATGAAGGAAACGACCATGCCAGCTGCAACGACCATGGAAATAAAGTAGGGCATGTAACTGGCTGTTTGTACAAACTTTTTAAACTTCATTTGCTTTACTTCGTTTAGAATAAGAGCAAATGCAATGGGAATCCAAAATCCAATAAACAGGTTTAAAGCGCTTAACGTGAGTGTGTTTTTTAAGAGCCGTGGGAAGTATATGGAAGAAAACATTGTTCTAAAATGTTTGAACCCCACCCACTTGGTACCCCCTGTAAAGGATAGAAACGCATCCCCTGGTGTGTAATTTTGAAAGGCAATCACAATACCAAACATGGGCAAATAAAAGAAAATAAAAATCAAAATGAGCACGGGCAACATGATCAAATACAACTCTAAACTTTCTTTTGCATCACGGCTCGGCGTGGTTTTTAAAAACCTTTTTCTATCCTTTAATCCTTGTTCGTGTGTCATCGTTTGTTTGCCACATCCTTTTCTAAAGATACGAGGGAAGCGTGTTTTTATTTCCCTTTGTGTCAAAATCAGTATACGAGCTTCAATGCTTTTTTTCAAGCATCAACATTTGAAAAGTGGTCTGTTTTTTGACAAAAATGAAAAAATGACCGTTTTTTTCTAATTTTAGCCTGTTGTCAAATATTGTTGCGCTGTTTTTTCTCATTTTCCTGTATAAAAAGAATAGAAACATCTTTTCAAATTTGTGTCCATTTGGTATAATGTATGAGGAGATAGGACGAAAAGAAAAATGAAAGGGAGTGTTGCTGTTTTGCATTCTAATAAAAAAACGAATACATTTAAAAAAATATATTTTTCCTATTTTTTTCTTTGCCTTATTCCGTTTGCAATTATTGCTTTTGCTTTGATTGCGTCAACGCAACAAGCACTTCAAAAGGAAGCCAAGATGATTCAGGCACATACAGCAGAAAGTATTGTGCGCACATTTGACAACGATATTAACACTTTGCAGAATATCAAACACCAATTGTCTGAAACTGTGTGGGTGAAAAAACGTGGGTCTACTTCAGATATATTTGAAGATGATTTTGACTTTTATTTGAAAAGATCCATTTGCAACGACTTGCGCAGTTATACAGTGACCTCCAATGTAATTCGCACTTTATCCGTTGTTTTTCCATCCAAAAAAGAAGTGTATTCTTCCAACGGTTATTACAACACAGAGGATTTTTTCCATTCTTTTTCTTTGTTAAAGGGTCAAACTCCCTTGGAGTGTGACACTGTGTATGACAACATAAAGGTGTACAAAGATATGCCTCTTGTATCTGGAAAGCAACTGGGCATGACACGGGAAGCAGAAAACTATTTGTTTTATATTTTGCCCATTGAAAATGACAATTATATGCGCAGTTTTATATTTATTCAAATCAATACTTCTTCTATTTATAATACATTGTCTTTATTAAGAACGGACGATTTAACAGCTTTTCACTTAAATTCAAAGGAACAAAACTTATTGCCGTTGATTTTTTCTCAAGCAAAAAACACACAGACACTTTTTAAATATAGCTCATCATGCTTGCCGATAGAGTATACGCTGTATTTTGAAAGGGAGGATGTGTTTAAAACAAACCAAATTATGCTCGTTGTGTTGCTATTGCTGGGTACACTCTTTCTCATCATCAATTTGTCTTTCTTTTTAACAAAAATGTCCTACAAGCCTATCAAAAATTTGATACAGATTATATCCAAAACAACGCCTTTGCCTTATGAACAGCAAAACGACTACCAGATGATAGAGCAATCTTTGTATCAATTATCAGAAGAAAAAGATAATGTGCTCAAAATAGCCAATCAATATAGAGCAACGGCCAAAACGAATTTTTTATGTCGCTTGCTTCAAGGGTATTTCAACATTGAAGGGGCACAAAAAAAGATGCAAGAATTTGATATTGAATTGAAGGATAGCATGTATCATACCGTTTTTTTAATTGATATGTCCAATCAAATGGGCAAAGTTCCTTCTGCACCGTTTTTGGTTATAGAGGAGGTTTTTTCAAAAAATGACTACCTATATGAAATGTACGAGTTCAGCAAAACAAGGGTTGCAGTGATTTTGGGCATTGAGGAGGCTCAAAAAGAGGGCTTTTCTCCCGAGCAAATAAAGGAGCAAATTATCAGCATATACACAGTTCAGGTGGAATGTGCGCCTAATGTACACTATGGCACATTGGAAAAAGGTATTTTGGGCATTGGTAAATCGTATTATAGTGCAAATGAAATGAGTGCCCACGTGCCTTCTGGCAACATATTATCCCTGTACAAGGATTTTTATTATCCAACGGAGTGGGAATTGCAATTGATTAACCACGTAAAATCGGGGCAAGAAAAGCTGGCACAGCAAATTCTGGAAGAAATTCGTTCGGAAAATGAAAAGAAACAACTGTCTTTGGTGAAAACAAAGCAGTTGGTGCAGATGTTGGCGCAAACGTATTCCAAAATCATCAATGAGTTTGATGTGAAAACGGATAAGTACAATGCAGTGTATGAGAAAATACAGAGATCATCCTCGGTGGACGAAATGTGGTCTGCCCTATTTTCTATCAATCAGCAAATTTGCACAAAGAAAATGCCTGATGTGGATTTGGAAAATACACAGCGTCAAATTGTACAATACATTAAGGAAAATTTAACAGACCCCGATTTGTCTTTAAAGGATTTGGGTACAAGGTTTAACCTCTCTGTGTCTGCTATTTCAAAAATATTTAAGCGCACCTGTGGCATCAATTTTTATGATTTTTTGCTCAGCAATCGCATGAATTTGGCGCTTGAAATGATGAAAAACAATCAGTTTACATTAAGTTCTATTTCAAGAGCAGTAGGGTATGAAAATGATTATTCCTTTAAGCGTGCATTTTCACGTTTTTATGGCATGAGCATTACGGAATATTTGAAATCACAAAAAAGGGAAGAACAGGGCAACTAAAGCATCTGCAATTTAAAAACCATGCTTTAAATGAAAAGGCATGGTTTTTATGCGCTTAAAGGGCTATAATGATATGCTTGTGAGGTTTTTTAAAAGCTCAAAGAAAGCATCTTCTTCCATATTGGGGGTGTAAATGGAGTAAAAAGCCTTGTCATCTGAAAAGTACACGTTTCTTTCGTTGCCCTTTGTTTGGTACGTGCCCTGTTTGTCTAATATGTACACAGTTTTTGGGCTTAGGGTGAAGCCTTTTTTGAGGAGCAAAGGGGCGCTTTCTTTGGGGCGCACGGCAGAAATGACCACATTGTCTTGGTAAATATCCATGATGCGTGCAGGGGCATTGTTGTATGTTGCATTTTTAATTTCCCCCAAAACGTTCGTATTGGGCAAAGTGTATACAGTGTGCCCAAACACGTTTTTGAGCGTTTGAACGTCATTGCTATCCGTTCGAGCAACCAAGTATAAGGGCTCAGCTTGAGGGAGAGATGGGGGCGCTTTTTTCGTATCAGGGTCTTGAATGAGGATGAGCGAGAGGCAAATGAGGGCGCAAGTGCATAGAAAAAATATGCTTGCAAGGATCGTTTTTATGGATTTACCAGCAAATTTTTTTACAGAATGATTTATTGTTTTCCCCTCCTTTTTTTAGAATATTCTTTTGCAAAAGAAACGCTGAAAAGGGATAAGATCAAACACACAAAGCCCATTGCTGTGTGGTGCATATAAGAAGGAAAAATGAGCAAACACAGCCCGATGGGGAAGAATGCGAGGTACGCATTCACTTGTTTTTTATACACCAAATAAAAGGGCACCAACAAAGAGGATAGGGGCAACAGGAGGTACAGGAAGAAATAATGCACCATCAGCGCTATAAACATATTGTTCATAAAGGATATGAAAAAGGGTATGCACTGGAAAAAGAGCGCAAGGAGCACGGACAGCAAGAAGAAAAGCGTTGTTTTTTGCTTTTTTTGCATACACATCTCCTTTGTTCGATTAAAAATCATGGTATATGAGGCGATAATCTTGCGAGCCTAACCCCTGCCGTTCTGCCGCATTCAAGTGTGTGCGCCAGCTCGTGTCAGGATGTAAACGGGTAAAATAATCTGCTGCTGTGGACTTTTTATCTGACAACGCACTGTTTGCTTGGATGGGTTGTTTGTTCACCATGTCAATGCACGCTTTGTCGAGCGCAACAGGGTCGTCCGAACAGAATATGCCTATGTTTTGCACAATGGGAACATCATTGTCCGAATGGTAGTCTGCGTTGGGGGAAATATCTGTCAGCACATTAAAGTGAAAGTGGGGACGGTTTTGCAACACGGCGCACGCATAGTCAGCCACTTTTTGGCTAAAGAGAATGTGGGCAGAAGCGTCTTCTAAGCGTATGGCATTTCGGGGGCATGTGTTGATACAGCGTCTGCACCCTGTACATTTTTCCTGATTGATTTGCATGTTCATTTTTTTGTCAAAGTAAAAAGCACGAGCCGTGCAATACGGGGCGCAAACTTTGCAATTGTTGCATTTAATAGACCAAATATAGGGCTTGATGTCGCTTGAAATTTCCTTTTTGCCATTCAAAGAAGCACAGCCCATGCCCATGTTTGCCACCGTGCCTGAAACGCCCAGCATTTCATGCGCTGTAAAGTGTGTTAAGGTCAAAAAAATGTCTGCGTCCATGATAGCCTGTCCGATTTTGGCTTGCTTTATGTGACGGCCGTTGGGCACAGGCACACAGACTTCACTGTTTCCTTTTATGCCGTCTGCAATGATGGTGTGCACCTCTGTTTGAAAAGGGTTAAAGCCGTTTAAATAGGCAGTGCACAAGTGGCTGATAGCGTTTGTTCTTTGCCCAAACAGGTAGTTGCAGTCCGTTATGTAGGGGAGGGCACGCTTATATTTAGCGTATTGGCATAAATCACGCGCATAGTTTGCTCTCAGTGCGCTCAAGTTGCCTTCTTCGCCAAAGTCTGTTTTGACGGCAACGATTTTGCCCCTGTAATCAATGGCATCCAGCCCAGATTTTCTGCCTAAGATCACGAGCTTTCTTTCCAAGGTCATGTTTTGCTTTATCTTCATAGAAGTGTAATACACAATGGGTTTGACGTCACGCATGATTTTTTCCCTCCTTTTCTTTGTTAATATTTGTTTTTATTAAAAGTAAAAAGAGCTTGCTGTGGACCTATAATTTGTAAGTCAAAAATATATTTGGAGAGTAAATGCGCCACTTCTTCTTTGTCATCCAAGCTTTTTTCCCACAAGGCTGTGTCGTAAATAACAGCGTAAGCAAGGCTTTCAGAAGGCATGTCGCAGGATAATTTTGAAAAAGCAAGGAGCGCTTCATGGTCTTTTTGAAGGGGCACTTCCTTTTTTTGAGCGCCAATCACAGTATATACGCCTTGCGTTTTTTTGGTGTTTGAAAAGATCATCACAAGGCAGGCAAGGGAGAATATCAGCCCTTTGTTGTCCACATTCAGGTGTTTAAAAAGGTACGTTTTAAAGTCGAAAATACAAGTTTCAAGGAGTGTGTCCGTTAGAGGCGCAACAGCGCTGTCTTCTAACATTTTGCACATTAAAATAATAGCGTCATCTGACTTTTTGACTTCGTCAAAGGAGAGCACTTCGTGCATCAAGGTGTTGCCAAAATATTGCCTGATTTTTTCATCCTGCATGGCATCTGAAAGGCTTTCTTTTTCTAAAAGGCAGGCAACAGGGGCTAAAAATGTTTGGCATAAATAGCGCAAGCCCACTTCTTGCTCGACCGTTTCAAAGGAAGGGCACATGTTTTTCCACTTCTTTCAGTAGTAAATTAAAGCATTTTGCTTTGAAGAGGTTTCCTATTCTATTGTAACAAACAAAGTGTATTATGTAAAGTGCAAGGAAATTTTATTTTCTGTATATTTTGTGTTCTTTTTGGCAAATTCGTTTGAATTTGTTTAGGAAAAGCTTTATAATATGTATGTATTCTGCAAAATGAATACAAATTACAGTTACAAGGAGTATTTATATGCCAAATTTTTCCATAGATAGCAGTGTGTTTATGCGTGCCGCAGAGCAATATGAAACGCCCTTTCATTTGTATGATGAACAGGGCATTAGAAAAACGGCGCAGAATTTGAATAAAGCCTTTTCATGGGCACCCAAATACAAGGAGTTTTTTGCCGTAAAAGCGCTCCCAAACCCACATATTTTAAACATTTTAAAGGAAGAACACTGTGGGGTGGACTGTTCTTCTGAGTGTGAATTGTTGCTTGCACAAATGTGTGCATTTAGTGGGGAGGACATTATGTTCAGCGCAAATGCCATGCCTAAAAAAGAGCTGAAAATGGCATATGAAATGGGTGCGCACATCAATTTGGATGACTATAATGACATCGCCCTTTTAAAGGAAGTGGGTGGCATTACAGACACTGTGTCTGTGCGCTATAATCCAGGGGGCGTGTTCACGTTGGACACCAATTCTATCATGGGCAATCCAGGGGAAAGCAAGTATGGCTTTACAAAAGAGCAGATGGTAAAAGGGCTTCAAACATTAAAAGCTTTGGGCGTTCAAAAGTTTGGGATGCATGCTTTTTTAGCAAGCAATGTGTTGGATGAAAAATATTACCCTGCCTTGTCGGGCATACTCTTTGACACGGCAAATGAAGTGGCAAAATTGGCAGATTTGCCTTTGGACTACGTCAATCTATCCGGGGGCATCGGCATCCCTTACACCAAAGACGAAAAGGAGATTGATATTTTCAAAGTGGGCGCAGGCGTTCAAAAGGAGTATGAGCGTGTGTTTGGGGATGCCTCTAAGGCAAGCGTTAAAATATACACGGAATTGGGCAGGTATATGACAGGGCCTCATGGCTTTGTAGTGGCTCGTGCTGTGCATGAAAAAAATACGTATAAAAACTATATTGGGCTGGATGCGTGCGCTGTACAGCTCATTCGCCCTGCCATGTATGGCGCATATCATGAAATATCCATCGTGGGTAAGGAACATGCCCCCTGCACACATGTGTATGACATTACAGGCAGTCTGTGTGAAAACAACGATAAGTTCGCCATTGACCGTAAAATGCCTCCTATTCAATTGGGCGATTTGCTCATCATACACGATGCAGGCGCACATGCTTTTTCCATGGGCTACCAATACAACAGCCGTTTGCGCACAGCAGAGGTGTTGTATAAAAAAGAAGGCTCCTTTGCCCTTATTCGGCGCAAAGAAACCCCCGAAGATTATTTTGCAACGCTCGTTTAACAAAAAAGCGAATATTTATGGGGCATACGCCATGTAGAGCGTGTGCCCCAAACGTATTTTTATGCAAAAAAAAACCACCACCAGCGCAAAGCATAGCAATGATTCTTTTGGCGCGCCCTACAGGACTCGAACCTGTGGCCTCTTGATTCGTAGTCAAGCACTCTATCCAGCTGAGCTAAGGGCGCACACGCTGCTCTCTTGAACAGCTAATATAGTATAACAGACTTTGACGAAAAAAGCAACCCCTTTTTTGAAAAAAATTTGACTTTTTTTGCTTTTTTTTGAAAAAATTTTTGCGCATGTTGAAATTTGAAATCGAATAAAACAAAAATTACATATATTTTGCATAAAATAAGTATTTTATAGAGGAGCTAAAGCGTTTTTATTTTAATTTTGCCTCTAAAAT
>CAYTPJ010000065.1:0-11325 GCA_964439755.1 uncultured Oscillospiraceae bacterium | reverse complement strand
TGAAGTGCCACATTCACTTTATCCATGCGCACGCTCTCTTTGCCCTGCTCTAATTCACGGACAAACCGAAGCCCCAGCCCTGAACGGATGGCAAATTGCGCTTGTGTCAACCCTGCCTTTTTTCTATTTTGTTTGATAAAAAGTGCAATTTTATTCATGCCCTTCACGTCCTTTCTTTTCTTGATGTTATTTTACACCCAAAAGGGTATAAAGTCAACAACTTTTTATTTTTTTATACCCGATAAGGTGTCAAAAATAGTTTTTGCATGTTTTTATACCTGATAGGGTATATTGTATGAATTGTTATATGCATTTATACCCGATAAGGGATATTGACACAAAAAAGTGTTTTACAAAACACATGCCGATGTGTTGCAAAAAATGCAAAAATAATATTTTGCTATTCTTCATATTTTATGGTATACTTATAATGGAAATCTTGTATGAGATTTCAAGAAAACAAAAAGGGGTAAAAATTTTGAGCAGTGCACGATTTGCGCTCTTTGTAGACCTCGAAAACTGCGGGGCAAAGGTGGAAACTTTAAAGAGCATTTTAGAAAAAGTGAAAATGCGTGGCGATATATTATTAGGCAAAGTGTATGGATATACAGACCAATATAAGGATTTAAAAGAGCTTTTATTGAGCAACACATTCACTGTGGTGCCCTCTTTGCGCTTTGGTATTTCTCAAAAAAACAATGCAGATATCTTGCTTGTGATTGATGCGCTTGAAGTGGCGTACACAAACCCGTTGATTGACAGCTTCTGCATTGTGTCGGGCGACAGCGACTATACGCCTTTGGTGGGGCGCTTAAAATCTATGGGCAAATTCGTGTTAGGCATCAGCCGTAGTGAAGTTGCAAGCTCCATATTTATCAACGCTTGCAATGAGTTCCAGTTCCTTGAGTCCGTTAAATCCAGCACACGTGAAAAAGTGCCGAGCAAGAAAGCCACCACCATTTCAGAAGAACAGATGGACCTTGGCGCACTGTCTGCCACGATTGAAAACATCATCAAGGAACAGTCCAACGATGATGAAATGTATGCAAGCGAATTAAAGGGCATTTTGCTCCGTTTGCGCCCTGACTTTAACGAAAAGGCATATGGCTCTGCAAGCTTTGGTAAATTGCTCACCAAGCTTGAAAAGCAAGTCAAAAGTATACAGATTAAAAACAACAACCACAACCTGATTGTGCAATTAAGCCAAGAAAAAGAAAAGGAAGAAAGCGCCTTAACGCTCAACAAGCAAAACTGGCAAGATGCTTTCTTGGAGCAATTAAAGCACTACAAAGAAGATGGATTTTCTCGCATCAACCCTTCTATTTTAAAGGCAGATATACAAGCAAATTACCCTGATTTTTCAGAAAAAACCATTGGTTTTAAGCGTTTCTCTGACGTGCTCAAAGCTTTAGACAAAGAAGGTAAATTAAAATTAGAATTTGATGAACAAAAGAACATGCTCATCAAAATGCTCTGACAAAAGCAACACAAGGAGAAACACATGGCAGATTTAAACGCACTTTTAACGCAATTCACCCCCTATAATGAACAAGAAGAAAAAGACCGTGCACTGTTTTTAACGCTTTTAAAGCAAAACACACCTCTTTTTGACCGTCAACTCCCTGCGCACTTTACCTCCTCTGCATGGGTGATTGACCATACAAAAAACAATATTTTGCTTGCGTATCACAACCTTTACAACGCTTGGGCATGGCTTGGGGGGCACGCCGATGGCGAAAGGGATTTACTCAAAGTTGCGCTTAAAGAAGTGAAGGAAGAAAGTGGCTTACAACATGTTGAGCCCTTATCCGAAAATATTTTTTCTGTTGAAACCCTAACAGTGAACGGGCATGAAAAAAGGCAAGCTTATGTGCCCTCTCACCTGCATTTAAACGTCACTTTTTTGCTCACAGCAGATCAAAATCAACCTTTAAGCAAAAAAGAGGATGAAAACAGTGATGTGCAGTGGTTTCCACTTGAAAAGGCTGTTCAAAAAAGCAGTGAAAAATGGATGCGCACACGTATTTATCAAAAACTCAATGAAAAGCTACAAAGCTTTTTATAAAAAAGCTTGAGTACATGATTTTTCCTTTTTACAATCGCAAAAAATATTCTATTTTGGGGTGATTTTTATGCCAAACATTAGAGATTACAAACATAAGCACGTGCACATGATCGGCATTGGTGGGTCGAGCATGTCAGGGCTTGCAGAGCTTTTAATCAAAGAAAAATGCATTGTGTCCGGCTCTGACAGCGCACATTCAAAATCCACCGAGCACCTTCAAGATTTAGGTGCCACCATATACATCGGTCACAAAAAAGAAAATGTGCAGGGCGCTGACCTCATCATCTTTTCTGCCGCTATTTTGAGCGACAATGTGGAGCGCATGGAAGGGGCACGTTTAAACCTCCCTGAAATGGAGCGTTCTACCCTCTTGGGGCAGTTGATGCAAGGGTATAAAGATGCCATCTGCATCAGTGGCACGCATGGCAAAACCACTGTGTCATCCATGATTGCAGAAGCCATGATGCACTTGAATTTAGACCCCACTGTGCACATTGGCGGCAAGTTAGACTCTATGGGGGGTGGTATGCGCATTGGGAAAAAGGATATTTTCCTTGCAGAAGCGTGTGAGTTTCACGCAAGTTTCTTGGAATTGCGCCCCACCATGGCAGCGATTTTAAACATTGAAGAAGACCATTTGGACTATTACAAGGACTTGGCTGACATAGAACATGCTTTTCAGAAATTCCTTGCGCTTTTAGACAAAGAGGGCACTGCCTTTTTAAACGGCGATGCAGAAAATGTGAAAAAGTTGGGCGCACATTTATCTCAAAAAGTAGTGACTTTTGGGCTACAACACACGAACGATTTTTACGCAGACAGCATTTCTTTTACAGACGATTATTGTGCGCACTTTACTGTGTATCACAAGCAGACACGCTTAACAGAAGTACAGCTTCAAGTGCCTGGGGACTTCCAAATTTCAAACGCTCTATGCGCTTTTGCCATTGTGTATACCATCACACAAGATGCAAAAGGCACAGCAGAAGGCTTGGGGCAGTTTTTAGGTGCCAGACGGCGCTTTGAAAAAACAGGCATCATACACGGCTTTACCATGTATCACGATTATGGGCACAACCCCACAGAAATGAAAAATGCGCTAAAAATCGCCAAGGAAAAGCATCCACACCGTGTCATTGCCGTGATGCAGCCACACACGTTTTCCCGTGTAAAGAGCTTGTTTAAAGACTATTTAACATGCACAAAAGATGCTGACATTACACTCGTTACGGACATTTTTGCCGCAAGAGAAAAAGACCCTTTGGACATCAAAGCAGAAATGATTGTTGAAGGGATGAACAAAAATGGCATTTTTGCCGTGCATACAAAGGATTTTGATGCAGTGGAAAAATACCTGCTCCAAAATGCCCAAGAGGGCGACCTCGTGCTCACCATGGGGTGTGGCAACATCAACTTGCTCAATGACCAAATGAACGACCATAATTGTGAAAACTAAGGGGGACACACACTTGCCATCACAGAGGCTTGAAAAAATCAGAAACTTTTGCATCATTGCACACATTGACCACGGTAAATCCACATTGGCTGACAGAATTTTGGAAAAAACAGGTGTGTTTGCGCAACGTCAAATGACGGAGCAAATATTAGACTCCATGGAGCTTGAAAAAGAGCGTGGCATCACCATCAAGTCCAAAGCTGTGCGCATGAATTACACGGCGCAAGATGGGGAAACATACACCTTGAACCTGATTGACACCCCCGGGCACGTGGACTTTCAGTACGAAGTGAGCCGTGCGCTCGCTGCTTGCGAAGGCGCCATTCTCGTTGTGGATGCCACACAGGGCATTGAAGCGCAAACGCTCGCCAACGTGTATATGGCACTGGAGCATGACTTGGAAGTGCTCCCTGTAATCAACAAGATTGACTTGCCCAGTGCACAGCCAGATGTGGTTAAAAAAGAGATTGAAGAAGACATCGGTTTGGACACCGAAAACGCTCCTCTCGTATCTGCAAAAGTGGGCTTGGGTATTGAGGACGTGTTAGAAACAGTGGTAAAGAACGTGCCTCCACCCTCAGGGGATGAAAATGCACCCTTACAAGCGCTCGTGTTTGACGCAGCGTATGACAATTATAGAGGGGCGATCTGCTTTATCCGTGTCATGCAGGGCAAAATCTATTCAGGCATGAAAATGCGCATGATGCAAACAGGGGCAGAGTTTGAAGTGGTCGAAGTAGGCACATTTTCCCCTTCTTACAACCCCACAAAAGAGCTTTTGCCCGGCGATGTAGGCTATGTATCTGCCTCCATCAAAGATGTACGTGACACCAAAGTGGGTGACACCATCACGAATGCAGAAAACCCTGCCCCCTCTCCCTTGCCCGGTTATAGAAACGTGCAACCCGTTGTGTTCTGTGGTATTTACCCGGCAGACGGCGCAGACTATGACAACTTAAAAGATGCGCTTGAAAAACTGCGCATGAATGACGCTTCTTTGACCTTTGAAAACGAAACAAGCCTTGCTTTGGGCTATGGCTTCCGTTGCGGATTTTTAGGGCTTTTGCACATGGAAATCATACAAGAGCGTTTGGAGCGTGAATTTGATTTAAACATCATCACCACAGCGCCCAGCGTAATCTACGAAGTGAGAAAGTTGGACGGCACAGAGCTTCAAATAGACAATCCTTCCACCCTCCCTTCTCCCAACGAAATTGAGCTTATGCGTGAGCCTTTTGTGCGTGTGACCATCTACACACCCCAAGAATTTGTGGGCACATTGATGGATTTGGCGCAGAGCAAGCGTGGCGAATTTATCGACATGCAATACGAAGGGGACAGGGTAAAACTCTTATATGACATTCCATTAAACGAAATCATCTACGACTTTTTTGACGCTTTAAAATCAAGAAGTAGAGGGTATGCCTCTTTTGACTACGAAGTGACAGGGTACAGAGAAAGCGACTTGGTCAAAATGGACATGCTGTTAAACACAGAAATTTGCGATGCCTTTACTATGATTGTGCACAGAGAACGTGCCTACCAAAGAGGGCGCAAAATGGCTGAAAAGCTGAAAGACGTCATTCCAAGGCAACAGTTTGAAATCCCCATTCAGGCAGCCATCGGGAGCAAGGTCATTGCAAGAGAAACCGTCAAAGCCTTGAGAAAAGATGTTTTGGCAAAGTGCTATGGTGGCGACATTACACGTAAAAAGAAACTGCTTGAAAAGCAAAAAGAGGGAAAAAAGCGTATGCGCCGTTTTGGTTCTGTGGAACTTCCAGGCGAAGCGTTCATGGCTGTACTTAAAATGGATGACGATTGATGTGCTATGCAATAAAACACACCTTTCATTCGTTTTCATCTTGTAACTTTAAAAAGAAAGGAGCAATGGAAAAATGAACTATGTGGATATTTTTATCCTCATCATATTGGGTTTGAGCGTGATTTATGGCTTTTATCGGGGCTTTGTGCACACTGTGCTCAATGTGTTGTGCGTTGTTTTATCCGTGCTATTGTCTTTCACATTTGCCCCTAAGCTCTCTAATTACGTACAGAATAACGAGGGCATTACCTCCATGTTTTCTACATACACGGACTCCGTTGCCCGTGTGGGTGATTTTGACCTTGCGTCTACCCAGGTTGAAAACATGAACCCCTCGTTGATTGACCAAGTGCTTCAAAATGTGGATTTGCCCCCTTCCATTTCCTCCATCTTGCAAAACAATTTGTCAGGTGCAACGCTTAAAAACAACGGCAAAACCACTGTGAACGACTATGTACAAAGCACAGTTGTATCTGTTGCCATCAACATTTTAAGCTATGTGCTGTGCTTTTTTGTCGCTTACTTTTTGCTTTCCATTGTGGTCAGCTTTATTCAGCACATATTCAAATTCCCCATATTAAAGCAACTCGATTGGTTGGCAGGGGGCATCTTTGGGTTTTTAAGAGGAGGGCTTATATTGTATGTGATTTTCCTGCTCATGCCCATATTGTCCACCGTCATTCCCTTAGAAGATTTTGACCCCATGGTGGCGCAAAGCCAGTTTGCCCCCTTCTTTTCGTCAGGTGGATTTTTCTCTGACGTTATCAACGGCAAATTCTTCTAAACACCTCCAATAAAAAATAGTATTTTTAAAGCCCTGTTATCATGGGGCTTTTTTATTTTTCATGCAAAAAACTATATATTGAAAATTTTGCATTATTTTAAATTATATGGTATAATTAAAAAGGCATTTTGCCTCTAAACTGTTATTTAGGTGGTAAGGCATGGAAAATGAGGTTTTAATCAGTGTTATTATCCCTGTATACAATGCACAAAAAACGGTGGAACGGTGCGTGCAAAGCTTGTATCAGCAGGATTATAAAGCACTTCAAATTATATTGGTGGACGATGGGAGCAAAGACGATAGCTTTCAGGTGATGTCTGACCTTTATGAAAAAGATGCACGCATTGTGCTGGTTCGTCAGGAAAACAAGGGATGCGCAGAAGCACGCAATGCTGCACTTTTAAAAGCCACAGGCAAGTATTATATTTTTTTAGATGCAGACGATACCATGCAAAAAGGCGCACTCAAAAAAATGCTCAACGCCATGCACGATAATGATCTTTTGATTGCACATTATCACTTTGTGATGGGCAAAGTGTTTTCTCAAAGGGGCTTGATTGTAGATAACACCACGATGGACGATGCACATTTCATGCCTGAATTGCTCAAAAACCCCGGCTCTTTTTATTTTAGTGCACTGTGGAATAAGCTGTACAGGGGAGATATCATTCGAGAAAATCACATCACGTTTGATAATAAGCTCACATGGGGAGAGGATTTTGCCTTCAATATGTGCTATTATATGCACGTAAAGCATGTGCGTTTATTGCCTTTTCCTGTATACAATTACTACAAAGCGCCAAGTGGTATCAGCGTGCGTGCCCTCATGCACGTAAAGGCATCCTGCAAAATCAAGTGGGAATTGTATTTATACTATAAAGCGCTGTGCGTAGAAAAGAACTTGTGGGACGAAAAAAAAGCACGCATTCGTCTGTACATACTCAATGTCACGCTCAATGATTAAAAAAACATATATTACACTGCACTTTGAGGTGTTTCACCCTCAGCGTGCAGTTTTTTTTCACGCAAAACATACGTACTGGGTGTCACGTTAAAAGCTTTTTTGAAATTTCTATAAAAGGAGCGCACATTTTGAAACCCTGCTTGAAAAGCGACTTCTAATAAGGAAAGATTTTCATTCATCATAAGGCAAGCAGCGTATTGACAGCGCAATATGTTTACATATTCATGAAACCCCATGCCGAAATTGAGAGAAAAAAGGTGCATAAAATGACTCTTGGAATAGCCAAAATAGCAAGCTGTATCTTGGAGAGAAATGTCATTTAAAGGCACTTTGTCAAGGTACAAGAGCACATTTCTTTGAAAGTCAAAGGAGATATTCGTTTTTTCTTCTGTTACGCCTAATATGTCCATCAAAAGCCCCAACACGAGGTAGGTGTACCCTTTGAGCAGTACTGTGCTTATTTCACCCTCTGACACTTTTTTTGACAGTGCCAAAAGGTGGGGCAAAAGCTCATTATCTTCGTCTAATTTAGCATAGCGCAGGGCAAACACTTTGTGCTCCATGCGCTTTTTAAAAGAAGGCACAAAGTCCAAAGGGATGGTCATTACAATGCTTTTAGAGAATTTATTATCCGTATGATTTTGGTGCAGAGAATAACTGGGGCACAAAAGCATTTCATGCGCTTTTAAAGTGTATGTTTCGCCGTTTAGCACACAACAAAGCGTGCCTTCTGTTACGTAGGTCAGTTCAAGCGAGCTATGAAAATGTGGGTCACACGTGTTGTTGACAGACAGCCAACAGTCTGTTTTTTTGATGTCATCCCTGCTCGTTTCAAAGTGCGTGTGCACGTGTTTCCCCTCCCAACAATCGTATTTTTTGTCACTCTGTTCGTGCTTGCTGTCACGACACAAAGTACTCTTTATAGTATACTACATATAATCATTTTGCACAATATAAAAAAATGATTATATTTTATGTTGTTTATTAAAGGAGATTTTACCATGGATAAGATTAGAGCAGGTGTCATTGGTTGTGGTGGTATTGCAAACGGCAAGCATTTACCAGCCATCAAAAAAGTAAACAGAGAAGAAATTGTTGCTTTCTGCGACATCATTGAAGAAAAAGCACAAAAGGCTAAAAAGGAATATGGCACAGAAAACTCCAAAGTGTTCACTGATTATAAAGAACTTTTAAAAGAGGATTTGGACGTGGTGTACGTGTTGACCCCCAACCGTTCGCACTCTTTCATTACAGTAGATGCGCTCATGAGTGGCAAAAACGTTATGTGTGAAAAGCCCATGGCCATCAATGTAGCAGAAGCTCAGAAAATGTTGGACGCTCAAAAAGCATCTGGCAAAGTGCTCACCATTGGGTATCAAAACCGTTATCGTCCAGATAGCCAATACATGAAAAAAGAAGCTATGGAAGGCAGATTTGGCGAAATCTATTATGCCAAAGCACGTGCCATTCGCCGCCGTGCTGTGCCTACTTGGGGCGTATTCTTAAATGAATATGAACAAGGTGGCGGCCCCTTAATCGATATCGGCACACATGCGCTCGACTTGACACTTTGGACAATGAACAACTATAAGCCCAAGTATGCAGTAGGTACAGTGTTCCACAAACTCAACAACGACACAGAGCCTGCCAACGCTTTTGGCGATTGGAAGCCTGAAGATTTCACAGTGGAAGACAGCGCTTTTGGCTTTGTTGTGATGGAAAATGGTGCAACCATTGTGCTCGAATCCAGCTGGGCATTGAACACCTTGGATGTGCAAGAAGCAAAGACGGTGGTGTGTGGTACAAAAGCAGGGGCTGACATGGAAGACGGCCTTCGCATCAATGGTGTAAAGCACAACCACCAGTACATTGAAAAGCCCGACCTTGGTGCAGGCTCTGTTGCTTTTTATGATGGTGTAACTTTTGAAGCACACGATGTTGAACACGCCGTGTTCTTGGACAAAGTGGAAGGCAAGGGCGAATTGACTGTATTCCCCGAACAAGCTTTTGTCGTTACACGCATTTTGGAAGCTATTTATCAGTCTGCAAAAACAGGCAAGCCCGTTTATTTTGACTAATCAAATACAAAAATAAAAAGTGAGGACAAAAGTATGAAATTAGGTGTAATGACTGTTTGTTTAGGCGCTATGAGCCTTCGTGAAACATGTGAATACCTTCACAATTTGGGTGTGCAAGAGCTTGAAATCGGCTGTGGTGGTTCCCCTGGCACAGCGCATTGTGATGCTGTAAAGTATGTGGACAACCCTGCCCTTCAAGAAGAAATGATGAACACCATCAACGAATTTGGCCTTAAAATCTCTGCGCTCAGCGTGCATGGCAACCCTGTGCACCCCAACAAGGAAATCAGAGAAAGAGATGACCACGAATTCCGTTGCGCTGTGCGCCTTGCTGAAAAATTGGGCGTAAAAACTGTGATTACCTTTTCCGGTTGCCCTGGCGACTGCGAAAATTCTATGTACCCCAACTGGGCAGTGGCAACATGGCCCACAGACCATCAGAAAATCCGTGATTATCAGTGGAATGACGTGCTTATTCCTTACTGGAAAGAAGCAGGCGCTTTTGCAAAAGAGCACAATGTGCGTGTAGCGCTTGAAATTCACCCTGGTTTTTGCGTGTACAACACAAAGACCATGTTGCGCTTGCGTGAAGCGTGTGGCGATGTGATCGGTGCAAACTTTGACCCCTCCCACCTTTTCTGGCAAGGCATTGACCCTGTGGCAGCCATCCATGAATTAAAGGGTGGTATCCACCATTTCCACGCAAAAGACACAAAGATTGATCCCTACAATACAGCTAAATTCGGTGTGCTGGACACGACGAGCTTTGCAGATGTAAACGCACGTCCTTGGGCATTCCGTACAGTGGGGTATGGTCACAACGAGCAAGTGTGGCGTGACATTTTTAGCGCACTTCAAGCAACAGGGTATAACGGCGTGATCTCTATTGAACATGAAGATGCTTTGATGTCGCAAAAAGAGGGCTTGGAAAAAGCCATCGCTTTCCTCAAAAACACCATGATTTTTGACGACATCAACAACGATGTATTTTGGGCATAATAAGGAGAAATAGATATGAAATACGGCATTCAGCTTTACAATATTCGTGACGAAATTTCCTCCCCTGAAAGCTTTAAAGCTGCACTTAAAAAGGTGGCTGAAATTGGCTATGATGCTGTGGAAACAGCAGGCTATCACGGCTTGAGCAAAGAAGATTTTAAAAAAACTTTGGATGAAAATGGGCTTGTGGCACTCTCTTGCCACATTTCTACCAACCATTTGGAAAACGAATTGGAAGAAACACTTTCTTATGCACACTTTGCAGGCATGAAATACGTTGTGTTGGCATCTTCTGATTTAAGCTCTAAGGCAAGCATTATGCACACAGTGGACGTGCTCAAAAATGCGCAAAAAGAAGCAGACAAATATGGCATCACCATTTTGTATCACAACCACCATCAAGAATTTGTTGAAGTAGATGGCATTCTCCCCATGGACGAAATCAAAAAAGCTTGTGATTTAGAAGTAGATACTTTCTGGACTTATGTTGCAGGGCTTGACACCATTCAGTATTTGGAAGACAACAAAGAGCAATTGAAGCTTGTGCACATCAAAGACGGTGCTTTGAGCACACACAGCCCTTGCGCCATCGGCGAAGGGGACAACGACATCAAGAGCATTGTAAAAAAAGCTGAAGCTTTGGGTCATGCGTATGTAATCGTTGAAAATGACGACCCCAAACCCAACGGCTTTAATGACATTGAACGCAGCCTCACATGGCTCAAAAAGAACATCTAATTCAATTAGCATAGCAAAAAGGAAACAGGCATTTTCTGTGCACTGTTTCCTTTTTTTATATTCAATTGCAATGTTTTAATAGTACATATATTCTTTTCTCTTTGCCACAACGAAGTATGCACACAAGAGGAACGTACACAGTTCAGACGCAACGAGCGCAAACCAAATGCCATCAATCCCAAACAATTGTGGAAGCACCAAAATGGCGATGATTTGGAACACGAGCGTTCTGGAAGTGGACAAAACAGCGGACACGCCCCCATTGTTTAAGGCAGTGAACAAAGAGGAGGCGAACATGTTGAAACCACACAAGAGGTAGGAAAGAGCGTAAATGCGCATACCGTGCGTTGTCATATCGAGCAAAGCAGGGTCATAGCTTACAAATATGTTGGACAAGGGATAGGCAAAAAGTATGCTGA
>CAYTPJ010000064.1:0-11561 GCA_964439755.1 uncultured Oscillospiraceae bacterium | reverse complement strand
ATAAACCAAATAAGCAAAAATGTAAAGTATTTTTTGATTTTGAATTGTAAAAAAATTGGGTAAATAATTATATATTTTATAATTTGTTTTCAGAAAACATTAAGTTTTTGAGCCGAAAAAACACATTTCATCCCTTGCTCTTTTTGTCTATCCGTGTTAAAATATGGGAGGCAAAAAAGCCGATTATGCGTGGAAGAAGGAAAGTTATGAAAATTTGTTGTCCGCATATACCTAAGGTGGGTATGCGTAATGTAAAAACTGCTTTGGCGGCTGCGCTTTGTGCGCTTGTATATTTCTTTATAGGCAGAAGCCCTGCTTTTGCATGTATTGGTGCGATATTTGGCACAGGGTCAGATTTTGCTGATTCTCGCAAACACGGTGGCAACCGTTTTTTTGGAACCTTGATTGGTGGATTGCTGGGTATGGGTCTTTTTCGATTGTACTTAGTGTTTGTACCCGATGGGCATCACACGCTTTTGCTTGTGTTGTTTGCTTTTGTTGGCACAGTGTTACTCATTATGATTTGCCAAATGTTTTGGGTGGGTGGCATACAACCTGGTGGTGTGGTGCTGTGTATTCTGTTGTTTAATACGCCTGTGGACACTTTTGTTTTGTATTCGCTCAACCGTATATTAGATACAGGCATTGGTGTGCTGGCGGCTTTTTTGGTGAATTATTTGTTACCAGGAGGCACGTGTGCTCAAAAAAACAAAAGTTGTACGTGCAAAGAATGTGCGTTGGTAGAAGATGAAAGCTTTTAAAAAAGTTTAAAGGAGGAAAGCAGAATATGCAATATTCAGTTTTTAATGATCTTACATGGTTGTTTCCAGACTCTGCACACAGTGAAACAAAGAATGTGATGTTGGAGGCACCTCGTGGAGGGAGCGCAGGCGCACAGATATTGTGTGATTTACCGAAGGAAAATGTACATGTGCATTTTGAATGGGAAAGTGCGCAAGGCCCATTTGTAGAGCTGTTTGAACTGCGCCCTGTTGTCGTTAACGAAAACACTTCTCCAAAGCTTATGACAACAACGAACTATAAGAGTTGCAAAGAGTATGTGACACGAAAAGCACCTTTTTCCGTCTATGATGCGCTATGCCCTATAAATGAAGCGCAATTGTCAGGGCGCACTGCGTTGTATCTTTGTGTAGATGTAGATGAAAAAATCAATGCAGGTGTATACAGTGGGCATGTTGTTTTTACGTGCGATCATACAGAAATTCAAAGGGTTGCGCTCACTTGTACTGTTAGAAAAGCGCTTGTTCCTTCCTTAAAAGAAGCGAAATTCAGTATGCTCAATTTCTTTGATTATGATAATATCCCTGCTCAACATGGTGCTGAAAAAAACAGCGAGGCATATTGGGAAATCTTTAGAGATTATGTAAAAAAACAGTGTATTATGCGTTGCACACACATTTTGCTCCCTGCCGGAGAAGCTGTGTTTCAAGGAGATAAACTCATTGGATTTGACTTTTCTATGGCAGAAAGAGCAGGGCAAATTGCCATCGAAGAAGGCGCACCTTATTTGTGTGGTGGGCATGTGGCGCATTGGCATGCGTGGGATAGCAGTGAATATTACCCCAACTGGGACAACAAAACAGGCATTCGCACTTCTGAAGGATATTTGCAAATGCGCATGTATTTTTCACAATGGGCAGAAGTGGTGGAGCGCAATGGATGGCTCTCATGTATGACGCAGGCGCTCGCTGATGAACCTCAGACGTACAATGACGATACGTATCGAATTTTGGCTGTCATGTTCCGTAAATTCTTGCCCAACGTGCGTATTATTGATGCGGTTGAAACAACCAACCTTGGTGGTGGCATTGATGTATGGGTGCCCAAGCAAGATACGTATGAAAAGTGGCGTGATGCATACGAAACACTCAAAAAAGCAGGGGAAGAAATGTGGTTTTACACGTGCGCTTTTCCAGCAGGCCGTATTATGAACCGTAGTATGGATTTGCCTCTTATCGTAAGCCGTGCTGTGCTTTGGATGGGTGCAAAATACCAATTGACAGGGTTTTTACATTGGGGCTTTAATTATTACATTGGGGAAGATATTTGGAACAGTGCTTGTTGCCCACACAAGGGGGCGCTTTTGCCTGCAGGGGATGCGCATGTTGTGTATCCAGGGAAAAATGGTGCATGGAGAAGTATGCGCTTTGAAGCACAGAGAACGGGCGCTCAAGAATGTGAACTTTTTATGCAAGCTATGAAAATGGACGAAGAAAAAACGCTTAATATCATTCACAGCGTTTGTACTTCGTTTAGAGATTATGTGACAGATGGCGCAGTGTTGCTCAATGCTCGAAAGGCACTTTTTGATCTTTTAGACGCATAAAAAAATGTTTGATGAAAATTCAAAATTATGTTACACTATACATTGTGGTATTATATTTTTTAAGGAGAAATTAAAATGAAAAAACTTACATTGCTTTTACTTATGGTGGTGCTCGTATTTACAGGATGCACAGCTCAAAATCAAAAAGAACAAACGCCTGGAAAATTAATTGGAAAAACAAGCGTTACAATATCCGTGAAGGATTACGGTGATATTGTGTGTGAATTGGATGCTGATGTTGCGCCCATTACTGTTCAAAATTTTTTGAAATTAGTGGACGAAAAATTTTATGATGGGCTTACTTTTCATAGAATTATCAATGGCTTTATGATTCAAGGTGGCGATCCAAACGGCACGGGCACAGGTGGGTCAAAGGATAAAATTAAGGGTGAGTTTGAGCAAAATGGTGTTCAAAACCCTTTGCTTCACGAAAGAGGCGTGTTGAGCATGGCTCGTTCTAATGACATGAACAGTGCAAGCAGTCAATTTTTTATTATGCACCAAACTTCTCCCCATTTAGATGGTCAATACGCTGCGTTTGGTAAAGTGACATCAGGCATTGAAATTGTAGATGAAATTTGTAAAAATACGCAGACAGTGGGGAACAACGGTACCGTTAAAAAGGAAAATCAGCCTGTGATTTTGAGCATTAAAAGAACGGAAACAAAGTAAAAATACGCAGGAGGAAGATGCAATGCAAAGCGCAATTGTTACCGTGGATTTGCACACTATGAACTGCTACCAGGCGAAAATAAAGCTGGATAGTGTGCTCAAAAAGGCAGACACATCTGTGTATAAAATTGTTGTTGTGCACGGCTTTAATGGTGGCGAAAGCCTCAAAGAAATGGTACAAACATACGTAAATCATCCCAAGGTGATTGAAATAGAAAAGTCTTCAAACAAAGGTCAAAGCATTTTAGTGCTTCGGAAAACCTTTTAAGAGGCCCAAGTGTTTAGAAAGGAAATAATTTATGCAACCTATGATTGGGATACCCCCTTCTTTTAATTATCAAAAAAACATTTGCTTTGTGCACCAAGATTATTATCAATCTATTATTCGTGCAGGAGGCATTCCCTTTATTTTCCCCATCACAACAGATGAAAAGCTTTTAGATACATTGATAAAAAAGTGCGATGGCATTTTGTTTATCGGTGGGGACGACATTGACCCTGCTCTTTATAATGAAGTAAAATTACCCATTTGTGGTGAATTGTCCCCTGTTCGTGATGAAATGGAATTGTACATTATGAAAAAGGTGATTCAAAACAAAATGCCTTTTGCAGCCATTTGTAGAGGGTTTGAACTGCTGAATGTTGCTTTAAAAGGCACGTTGTACCAAGATTTAGCAACACAATTTTCTGATGAAATCCTGCACCCACAGTATCATTTGCCTGCTGAAAAAGTGCATGATATGGAGATTGTAAAAGACACACAGCTTTATGATATTTTTCAAAATACCTTCATTCAGGTCAATAGCCGTCATCACCAAGGGGTTAAAGAGGTGGGGGAAAACCTTATTGTAAACGCTCGTTCCAAAGATGATTTGGTGGAAGGCATTGAAATGAAAAAATCAATCCATCCTTTTGGTGTGGCAGTGCAATGGCATCCGGAAGCACTTTCTTCAAATGACGAAGGAGCACAAAGGTTTTTTGATACACTGATTTTAAATGCAAAGGAATATGAGCATGACAGATGATAGGGTGTCCATTGCGCTTGTAGGGGATTTACACGGTAATTTCCCTGCTGTGTGTGCATTAGATAAAGATATTAAAAATAGAAATATAAATTGCGTGTATTGTTTGGGAGATATTGTGGGGAAAGGCCCTTCTTCTGACCGTACTTTTGACTGGGCAGTGAACAACTGTAAGGTGCTTTTGCAAGGCAATTGGGATAGTGGTATTGCTTACAAAGAGTATCCCATGGATGAATTTTATTACAACCAGTTGGGGGAAGAACGCATGAAAAGCTTGCGTGAAATGCCTCTTGAATTTTCTTTCACATTGAGTGGGCGTAAAATTCGCTTGTTTCATGGACGCCCTGTGATGGAGAAACTACTTGTTATCCAAGATGATCCCACTTTGCTCGCACCTTTTTTTGAAGACACATATGATGTGGTGTGTTACGCAGATGCACATAGACAGGGCATGCGCCTTGTTTTAAACAAAGGACAGATGATAAATATCGGGTCTGTGGGCAATGGATTGGGCATCAATATGGTGCAATATGCGATTTTGACAGGCTCTTTAACGGACGAAAAAGCGCCGTTTGATATTACTTTTGTTACAGTGCCCTATGATGTAGAACAGGCTGTAAAAGACACAGAAAGCCAAACAGAGCTTCCAAACGCACATCTATTTGTTCAGGAAATCAAAACAGGCGTGTATGCGAGAACGCACCTTCAAGCGTCCGAAATTAAAGCAAAAACAACGTAAATAAAGAGCTGCTCTTTATCGTAAAGAACAGCTCCAAGTGAAGGGGGTACATACAGAAACTGTATGATACCAAACATCATGCGATAAGCCGAGGGGGCAGCTTGTAAAAAAGCATGCGTTTGATGTAAGATTATAATACATGAAATATGTGTCATAAATATGACATCATGGGTACAAAATGAGTATCTTAAAGGGGGGCAGTGAAATGGCATTAAAGCGTGTGCTCATTACAGGAGGCACAAGAGGCATTGGCTTAGCTCTTGTAAAAAAATATGCTTTAGAAGGGTACGCAGTGGCTTTTACTTATGTGCACAGCGAGGAAAAAGCACAGGCATTAAAAGAACAGACGGGCGCAATCCCTTTTAAGGTGGACACGTCAGATGAACAACAGGTGATTTCTTTAAAAAATGAACTCATGAAAAAATTTCACGGGTTAGATGTTGTCGTTGTCAATGCCGGGGTGAGTGTGTCGGGCTGTTTTGAATTGTCCACGTTGGAAGATTATAACCACATATTTGATGTCAATGTAAAAGGTGCATATTTAACGGCACGCATTTTTTCAGACATGCTTAGAAATGCAAAGGGCAATTTGATTTTTATATCCTCTATGTGGGGGCAAGTGGGTGCATCTTGTGAAGTGCTGTACTCTGCTTCTAAAAGTGCGCTCATTGGCATGACGAAGGCGCTTGCAAAGGAAATGGCGCCTGATATGCGTGTCAATTGTGTCGCACCTGGTGTCGTTCAAACGGATATGATGGCGATGTATGATGCAGAAAGCGTGCAATCGCTCATAGAAGAAACACCACTTTTAAAATTGGGCATGCCTATGGATGTTGCAAATGCTGTTTTTTTTCTTACTTCTCAAAATGCAAGTTTTATTACAGGGCATATACTTCATGTAAATGGCGGATTTGTGATATAAATAGTACATTGCTTTTGTGTTTTTTAAGTGAAATTTACATATAAAATACGTAAATTTTACAATATATAACAAAAATAGTCCATCCCCCTTCTCAGAATGGAAAAAATATTGTATAATATACATGGAGCGGTTTTTATCAGAACATGGGAGGAAATGTGCAATGAATCAATTTTTGGCTGACTGGAGCAACGATCTGAACAATATTCCTGTAGGACCTCTTGGTGTGATTGCCATGAGTGGATGCGAAGAAATGGGCCGTAAGGTGAACAATTGGCTTCAAAAGTGGCATAACCTGCAAGAAGTGGCAGACAGAGAGTTTTACACAACAACAGGCAAGGGCCGTGACTCTTTTCTCGTAAAGTGCTATTGTCCAAGATTTGGCACAGGCGAAGCAAAGGGCGCAATCAAAGAGAGCGTTCGTGGCTTTGATATTTACATCATTGTAGATGTATGTGCAAGCAACATGACTTATAAAATGTATGGGAAAGACGTGCCCATGTCTCCCGATGATCATTTCCAAGATTTAAAGAGAATTATTGCAGCAATTGGTGGCAAAGCAAAGAGAGTCAATGTCATCATGCCTATGCTTTACGAAAGCCGTCAGCATAGAAGAACCTCCAGAGAGAGTTTAGACTGTGCACTCGGGTTACAAGAGTTGACCAACATGGGTGTGGACAACATCATCACATTTGATGCGCATGACCCTCGTGTGCAAAACGCTATTCCTTTGAGTGGGTTTGAAAACATCATGCCTACGTACCAGATGCTCAAGGCACTTTGCCGTGAAGTAAAGGACATTAAGCTGGACAAGCATAGCTTGATGGTTGTAAGCCCTGATGAAGGCGCAATGCAACGCAACATTTTCTATTCCTCTGTGCTTTCTTTGGAATTGGGTATGTTCTATAAACGTCGTGACTATACCACCATTGTAAATGGTAGAAATCCCATTGTTGCGCATGAATACTTGGGCGCTGATGTGGAAGGCAAAGATGTCATTGTTGTAGATGACATGATTGCATCTGGTGATTCCATCATTGACCTTTGCAAGGAATTAAAAGCAAGAAAGGCAAATAGAATTATTGCTGTTGCTACATTTGCTTTCTTTACAAATGGTTTGGAAACATTCAACAAAGCGTATGAAGATGGTTTGATTTATCGTGTTGTTTCTTCTAACTTAACATATCGTTCTCCAGAATTAAAGCAAACACCATGGTTTATTGAGGCAGATTTGAGCAAGTATATCTCTTGCTTGATTGCAACACTCAACCATGACCGTTCTATTCACAATCTGCTCAACCCCTATGACCGTATCCAAAAATTGGTGCAAAAATACAAGAACGAACAGATTGAAAGTGGCATTTCATTTTAAAGGATAAATGAAACAACAACACAAAGGAGTGTACTAATATGTCTATCAATGAAAGCAATCTTGATAAAGAACAAAAGCAGGAGCTTGTTGTATTAGAAGAAGGCGCACTCCAAAACAAACCACCCAAAAAAGATATTGTGCAATCTGCAAAAGATTTTTTTGGTGGTGCGTTTGGGCTTACTAAAAATAAGGATTTAAATAGTTTGATTGAAGAGTTTACTTCTGAAATGACGCTCGTTGTGGAAGGATTAAGCGAAGATCAAGCCAACCTTTTTAAAGCACAAGATACACTTTCTGCACAACAGACAATTGACCATGAAGAACAAATGTCTGAAATCAAGGACATGAAAAACAGAGTCAAGGATTTGGAAAAGTCTATGACAGATATAAAAAAATTGGTGGCAGAAAAGAAGATTAAAAAGGTGGAAGGGTTTACAGGGCTTGTAAGGCAAGCCACATGGCTCGTATCTATTTTAGCAGGCTCATGGATTGTTGTTACAATTTTTAATTTCTTTAAAAAATGAGGTGAAATGTATGCCTACATACAATGAACTTGTTTCTAAATACAAAAAAAGGCAAATTGATAATGTAGTGGATGCTGTGTCCATAGGTCTAAGCTATGCTGACAATGTGGCTGTGGATTTGGGTCTACTGTCTGACTGCGATGCGCTGACAGATACATTGGACGTGGTGAGTGGATTTTTCCCTTTTGCACTGATTGCAGTAACGGAACAGTGCAAAGTCATCATGGGGAAAAAGGATCAAAAGACTGGACTTTCAGACACCGTGTTTCGCATGGTCAAAAGTGGTGCGGCACTTTCAGTGGGCGCAGTAGCAGGCGTTGCAGGAGGTGCATTTGTAGCCATTCCTGCTGCACTGGGTATGCGTTCTGTGCTTGACCATTATAAATCCAAGGGGTTAACAGCCTCCAGAGTTTCAAAGCGTGTGGATCGTTTGCACATGTTAAAGGATTTGAATGAAAAACGTCGCTTGATGAATCAATCGGGGCAAACTTTGCTCCAAGGGGATATTGAATATTTAGAATAATGTATAAAAAACAGAGCTTCCAATTGCTTTTAACAGTTTGGAGGCTCTGTTTTTGTGTGGAATGAAATTATAGACCGAACAAGTTTTTGAGGCGTTGAATGAAATTTTCTTCTATTTCTTGTGTTGCTTCCACTTCTAATGGAGGAGGCGCAATGGCTTCTGTGGTCATGAGAAATTGTACAAGTGTGCAAGCACCATTTTTTTCACTTGCAAAAGAAGTGGGGGTGTAAGCAGAATAGTCATAAGCACTGAGTAGGTTGCTAACGGTACTGTCAATTTGGGCAGGCATTTCTTGCATGACCTTGTTTAAGCTGGCTCCATTCATGCGCAGTTTAAAAGTATCTTTGTTTAAAGTGGAAAGCGTTTCTGATAATGCTTTAGATGTGTCTAAGATTTCGTTGAGGTCTTTGTTTTCTTTGTCTGCACTATTTTCAACAAATGTTTTTAAAGAGGCAAAGAGCGTGTCTGCTTTCGTTTTAATGGAGGCAATGGAAGCACTTGTGGTGTTGATGCCTGTTGAAAGGGAAGATACAGCCGTAGAAAGTGTGCCCAATTGAGAGGCAAAAGAGCTTGTGTCAGGCGTAGGCATTTCCATTGCAAAGGGAATGGCAGCAATTGTGATGGCTTCCATTTTAAAATCCACAGCATCAAAAGTCAAAGTGCTGTTTATGCCTTGGCTTGGTAAACCTGCAAGGGCAACGCTTTTTTTATTGCCTACGTTGATTACAGTTGCACCTTCTGCAACAAGATTTTTGATATATTGATTGGATAAGTTGATGGTTGCTTGTAACATGAGGTTGTCGAAAAAATCTCCACTAAAATTTTCGTTTTTGGAAACAGAAAGGGTCAGAGATACTTTGCCTGTTTTTTGGCTCAACTCAGATACAGGGAGCGTAACACCGTCTAAAGTCGCTGTGATGGATACAAGAAAGGGGAGAACAGCTTCTTTCAGTGTGCCTTGGTAGTAAAAACGAGGAGTGGAAGAAGAAAAAGAAACAGCGTCTTCCTGCATTGTAAGAGGGGCTAAATCTGTGACATTGAGCACGTCTTTATAATTGCCGTAGTCAGTGATCTGCTTTTCTTCTGTTTGATTAAATATATTCACGACCACCACGCTTTTAGGCGTGCCATCTGCTTCCAACATGCCGTATACTACTTCTTCTTTGATGCTTTTTGTATCTGCAAAGGCAGAAAAAGCAAAGAGAAATACAAAGATTAGAGCAAGTGCAATTACTTTTTTCATAATGGTTTATTCTCCTTTTTTTTAAATGTAAGGGCGTTGTTTATTTTGTCAAACAAGAGCAAGAGGGCAGGGAGCACAAAGAGTACAAGGCTTGCAGAGAGTACAGTGCCTCGTCCTAACAAGAGACCTAATTCAGACACGATGGGGTTGGTGCTTGTAAGCATTAAGCAAAAGCCTGCTGCGCTTAATATACTGCTTGAAATTAAAATGGAAGAGAATTGACTGTTTAAAGCACTTTGAATAGCAGGGATTTTTGCAAGCTTTTTGCGTTCTTCTCTGTATGCATCTGTGAGCATGATGGCGTAGTCTACCGTTGCGCCCAGCTGTACCGTGCTGATGACAAGATATCCGATGTAATTTAATGGTTTGCCTTCAAAATACTGGAACGCAAGGTTGATATAAATAGCAGATTGGATGGTGAAAATAAGGAGCACGGGGAGCAGAGGGGATTTAAGGGCAATCAGAAGTACAAGGAAAATGGCACCAATTGCAATGAGGTTGATGACACTCGTGTCGCTTTCGATGGTCGTTTTCATATCGTATAGGTTGACGCTTTCACCGAGTAAATAGTATGTTTTATAGTATTCATTCGTTGTATTTCTGATTTCTTGTACCAGTTTAAAAGCTTCTTTACCCTCTGTTTGCGCTGTGCATGTGATGAGAATGCGTGCGTAATTGGGGCTGTAAAACTGGGATACGATGTTAGGGTCTAAAAAATCCACAGGGATTTTAGAATCTACCATGGTGACATAAGAAGTGACTTGCGCTACATTTTGGAGCTTAGATAGTGCATTGCAAAGCGTTTCTTCTTTTACAGGGTTTCCTTTTTCTACAAGCAATACTTGCGTGCTTGTGGTGGAAAACACTTCTTCTATATCCGTATTGCTCTTACCACCTCTGCTTAAAGGGGCTGATTTTCCATTGCCGTAGATGTACTCATTTTTTTGTGCAGCAAGGAAAGAAGGAATGATGATGAGCAATACAAGCACAAGGCAGGGAATACGCAAAGAAAATATGTTTTTCCCTGCTTTATTTTTGCCCTTGAAAAATTGCTTATGCTTTGTTTTGTCCAGTAAAGGCAAGAGCATAAGGGTAAAACAAGGGAGAAAAATCATGACGCTTAAAAAACTTAACAAAATGCCTTTGACAAGGTTTAAGCCAAGGTCAGAGCCGATTTGAAAGCGCATGAAAAGCAATGCAGCAAAGCCTAAAAGCGTAGTGGCAGCACTTGCAGATATAGAAGTGAGTGCTCTACTCAAAGCTTTTTTCATAGCTTCAAGGGGCGTTTTTTCCGTCTTTTTAAATTCTGAAAAGTACTTTAAAAGAATAATGGAGTAATCGAGAGAAACGGCAAGTTGCAATATGGGGCTTACAGACTGCGTGATAAAAGAAATGTCTTTAAACAATGCGTTGGTGCCCATATTGATGAGTACGGCGATGCCGATTGCAGAAAGGTAGAGCAACGGTTCAATGTAAGAAGAAGTGCACAAAAACAAAATAATGAGAATAAGAGGCAGTAAAATGATGATGGCGTTTAATGATTCAGATACAGACATCTTTTGCATAGTGGCTGAATCCATAATTTCGCCTGCAATGGCGTTGTTAGGGCCTATGAGTGCATCGATTTTATCCGTTGTAACAACAGCGTTTTCCGAGTCAATGGCAATGCTAAAGAGCGCACAATTGTCTTTGTAGTAACTGTTGATCAGCGTTTGGTCTTGAGCAGACAAGGGGCGTGTTACGTCCACGATATCGTCTAACCAAAGGATACTTTGCACATGCTCAATGTTTTTTATTTTCTCTTTATACGAGAGCGCTTCCTCAATAGATACATTTTTGAGCATTACTTTGAGGTTGGGCAAAGGGTCTTTAAACTCCTGTTGCATGACGTACAGCGCCTTTGTGCTGGGTGCTTCTTGGGGCAGATAATCCACCATGTTGTAATTGACTTTGACAGCGAAAAATAGAACAAGGTTTATAATCGCTAAAAGAATAGAAACAATTACAACACTTTTTTTGTGTTCGAGAATGTACTGATTAAAACGTGCCATGTATAGCCTCCTTGCATATATTTCCATGTCTTCATTATAATGTATTTTTTGTAAAAAAACAAGGGGTAAATGTAAAATAAATCTCACTAAATTTCTGATAAAACTATAAAACATTACTTTTTAATAATGGATGTTGTTAAGGTGAACAA
>CAYTPJ010000063.1:5969-11633 GCA_964439755.1 uncultured Oscillospiraceae bacterium | reverse complement strand
CAACAATGTTTACACGAAAAAAGCACAGGGGGTACAACGACCTCCCCATGCTTTAAAATAATGTATGATAGATGGAAGTAAATTAAGCGTTTTCGATATATGTTCTCAAATTTTTAAGACCAATGGTCAACGCCATGATATTTTCTTCCATGCCTTCAAACTCGATGGCAACAAAGCCGTCATAGCCTGCTCTTTTCAAAATGCTAAGGCATTGTTGAACTGGCACATTGCCATGCCCTACGATGGCACCACGCAGGTAATTGCCTCCACGGGATTTGAAAAAGCCATCACCGGGGGAAGGGAGCATACCATTCTTGATATGAAAATCCTTTGCGTGCACATAGAAAGCATAGGGGGCAGCGATGCCCACAGAGTCAGTGGGATTTTCATCTGCACAAGTGAAGTTACCCATATCGCAGAGCCAGCCAAAGTTTTCATGGTGCACAGCGTTCATGAGCTTTTCAACACGCTGAGCATCTTGAGAAAAGAAACCATGGTTTTCCACCATTGTTTTAACGCCCTTTGTTTGTGCATATTCTGTAACTTGACGGCAAGCATCAGCCAAAATGGGGAGCACAGTATCAAAGCTTTTAAACGCACCCCTGTCATACCCTCTTGTAGCGTCATGGCGCATAGAGGTTGCACCAAGATGTGCAGCAATGTCTACTTGACCTTTCACACGTTCGATTTCTTTCTGTGTGTCGCCATCACAGCCGTGCAAGAAGTCTGCACCCACTGTGTAGTTGGTGATGGTCATGCCAAGGCGTGCACATTCTTCTCTAAGCTTTGCAGCATAGGTCATTACGTCAGAGCCGTCATGCGCATGAATGTCTACAAATTCAATGCCATCAAACCCCATGTCTTTGGCTTTTTGAATCATGTCAAACTGATTGATGGTGCCTTCGGAAAGCATTTTTTGAAAGCTGTAAGAGCTTACGGAAACCTTCATCATGATTGTATCCTCCTTAAATTAAAGAATGACTTCGTGACCAGTTTTTGCAGATTGATAGATGGCATCCAAAATACGCATCATGTCCACACCGTCTTGTGCAGGAGAGAGGCACTCTGTGCCATTCTTTACGCAATCCACATAGTGGTTGATTTCATTTTGGAACAAGCCGTTAAAGCTCAAAGCAGTGGGCATATCCAAATCCACATTGACCATGTAGCCGTTCATTTCTGTGTACATTTCCAATTCGGGGTCAAGCTTTGCGCCCCCCTTAGAGCCGAACAATTCAATACGGCCAGAGCCTTTTTTGATGTTCAAGCTAAAGCTTGCTTCTACGTGCAAGATTGCGCCATTGTCAAAGCGAATCATAGCAGTAGCCAAGTCTTCCACGTCATACACATCGTCTTTTTGAGCAGAGGAAGCCATATAGTCTTTACTATCTTTTAAGTTGCTTCTCTTGCCCAATTTATCAAAAGTTGCACCGTACACGGACACGGGCTGTGGCTTGTCCATGATATAGCGCACGAGGTCAATTACGTGCACACCAAGGTCAATCAATGGGCCACCGGCAGAACGGGACTTATCGCCAAACCAGCCACCGGGGAAACCGTTTCTTCTGAGGTAAGAGGCTTTGGTGTAGTACATATCACCAAAGAAATCGTCCTTCACAAAGTCTTTCACAATTTTGCAATCGTTGCCAAAACGGCGCACAAAGCCAATCATTAAAAGCTTATTGTTCTTTTGAGCAGCGTCCATCATTTGCTTTGCTTCTTCTGCACTTGTTGCCATAGGCTTTTCACAAAGCACGTTTTTGCCAGCATTTAAAGCAGCAATGGAGCAAGGTGCATGCTGAGAGTTCCATGTGCACACGGAAACAGCGTCAATTTCTTCCAACTTGAGCATTTCATGCATGTCGGTAAAAGTGCGTGTAACGCCATACTTTTCAGCCATGTCTTTGACACGTTGTTCGTTGATGTCGCAAAATGCGTACAGTTCAACATCTGGGTTTTTAAGGTAAGCACCGATATGCTCGTTTGAAATAGAACCTGTGCCGATTACACCAATTTTAATTTTGCTCATGGTACATATACTCCTTTATTATTCACCTTTAATGATGCGTGTTAAGTAGTCGGAAGCCTTTTTGATGTCAGCTTCAGGGTCTGCGCCAATTTCACGTTCGATGGTCAAATAGCCCTTATAGCCAATAGCATCCAAAGCTTTTAAGTAGGCAGTAAAGTCCACATCCCCTTCGCCCAAAGGAAGCTCGATGAAGTAGCTTGCGTTTTGAATTTCAGCTTCAATTTCGCCATAAATCACTTCGGGGTTGCCTGTGATTAAACGTCTGCCATCTTTTGCGTGGGTGTGCACAATGTAATCTTTCAATGTGTACACAGCCTGTGCAGGGTCATCCCCTGTAACCATGATGAAGTTGGCAGGGTCTAAGTTCACGCCCACACCCTTGGAATGGAGAGAGTCTAAGAATGCCTTTAATGTGGTGGCAATTTCAGGGCCTGTTTCCACAGCAAAGTGTGCGTTAAAAGCATCGGCAGAGCGTGCAAGCTCGCCACAAGTATCTTGCATCTTCAAGAATTTTTCACAGCTATGGTCTGTGGGCACAACACCGATGTGGGTGGTGACAACGTTTGTTTCAAACAAAGATGCCATTTCAAGGATTCTCTTGGATTTATCAATGACGAGCTTGCGCTTATCATCTTCATAGAAATTGTAATCTTTGCTACCACAAATGAAGTCACCACAAAGGGCAGACACCACCATGCCATTGTCTTTCACAATTTTCATGAAGTCAAGGATTTCTTGCTTTTGCACCGTGTCTACGTTAAAAGCACCGTGTGCAGCGTGCACTTGAACACCTTTTAAACCGAGATTTTTTGCCTTATTGATGGCTGTGATTGGGTCTGTTCTGAATGATTCGAGCAGTACACCTATTGGAAAATCATACATGTTTTTGCACCCCTAAAAATAAATTAAAATTATGGCTTTTCATGTCCATGAATATAGTGTATACTATAATGGGCAAAAGGTAAAGCAAAAATATTGCCTCTTTATAACACAATATTGTTTTTTGAAAGGAAAACAAATGAACTATTACGAACACGTGGAGCATAAAAACCCTAAAATCCCCATCATATTTCACCCACATGAAACGACACAAAATCAAAATGCTTTTAACATTCACTTTCATGAACACATGGAGGCTATTTTGATGACGGAAGGGAAAGCAGATTTTCTCTTAAATAATGTACCTATCACGCTAAAAAAGGGGGAAATGCTTGTTATTCCCTCCAACGCTTTCCACGAAATGACGTACAAAAAATCAACAGCGACTTACCACTGTTTGATTATCCAAAAAGAGTTTTTATCCTCTCTTTTTTTTACATCGGATATTCAGCTTAGGCAAAATGTATTTACAGATACAATATTGACTTTTGAATATGAAAAAATCATTGCGTGTTTAAACGACAAGCAAGCGTATTATGAAGCAAGCGCAACAGGGCATTGCATCTTATTTTTAAGCCATTTATTTAGAGAATATGCCTATAAAATCCCCCTCGACAAGGGAGAAAAATGTGCCAAAATAGACATTGTAAAAAAAGCAATGGAAAGCGTTATCAATGGATATACGGAGGAATTTTCTCTCGATAAATTGGCAAAACAAGTGCAGTGTAGCAAATACTACCTATGCAGAATTTTTAAAGAAACAACGGGGCAAACGATTGTGCATTATCTAAACACAGTACGTGTGCATCAAGCGAAAAAGCTCATCACGCTCAACCATTATTCTGTAAAAGAGGCGGCGTTTGCAAGCGGATTTTCTAATCTTTCTTACATGACACGCAAATACAAAGAGCTGATGGGCGTGCTTCCTTCTGAAGAAAAGCACATTGAGTAAAAAACATTTGCAAAATATTACATTTAAGCGTATAATAGATGTGTTATACCATTGATTACTGATTTTGAAAGGGACTTTATGTTATGAAATTAGGCGTTGTTGGACTTCCAAACGTAGGCAAGAGCACATTATTTAATGCCATCACCAAGGCAGGCGCACAAGCTGCAAACTATCCTTTTTGCACCATTGAGCCAAACTCAGGGATTGTGGCAGTGCCAGATAAAAGATTGAATGACTTAGACCAAATGTTTCACCCTAAGAAAGTGACACCTGCTGTGATTGAATTTGTGGACATTGCAGGGTTGGTAAAAGGTGCAAGCAAGGGCGAAGGTTTGGGCAACAAATTCTTGTCACACATTAGAGAGTGCGATGCCATTGTACACGTGGTGCGCTGTTTTGAAGATGATAATATCATCCATGTGGATGGCAGTGTGGACCCAAAACGTGACATGGAAACAATCAATTTGGAATTGATATTTGCTGACATGGATACAGTTAAAAAGCGTGAAGACAAGGCGCTCAAGCTCCAAAAAACTGGGGATAAAAAGTATAAAGAAGAAGCAGAGCTTTTCCATCGCTTGTATGACCACTTGGAAAAGGGCAACCCTGCCCGTACTTTTTCCATGGCTAAAGAAGAAAAAGAAATCATTAAAGAAGCTTTTCTTTTAACTGACAAGCCGATCATCTACGCTGCGAACATTAGTGAAGACATGGTGTCTGAAAATGAAGACGACATGGCTTTTGTGCGCATGGTCAAAGAAGAAGCAAAGAAAGAAAATGCTCAAGTACTCGTTATCTCTGCACAGATTGAAGAAGAAATTGCGCAAATGGAAGAAGACGAAAAGCAAGAGTTCTTAAATGATTTGGGCATCAACAAAAGTGGTTTAGATCGCCTTGTAGTTGCCTCTTATACACTGCTTGGGCTTATTTCTTTCCTTACAGCAGGGGAAGATGAGTGCAGAGCGTGGACCATTCAAAAGGGCACAAAGGCACCTCAAGCAGCAGGCAAAATACATACAGACTTTGAAAGAGGCTTTATCCGTGCTGAAATCGTGCCTTTTGACATGTTGATGGAACATGGGAGCATCAATGCTTGTAAAGAAAAAGGGCTTGTAAGAAGCGAAGGCAAAGAATACGTGATGCAGGACGGAGATATTACGCTCTTTAGATTTAACGTGTAACGTATGTAACAGGCATTTAATAGAAAGGTAATCATTATGAGCAGAATTTCTTATTTTGTCAAAAGATTTGTCAAAATGGACTTTAAAAAGATGTGGGAAACAACATACATTTTGAAAGAAAGGTCTCACAAAAGCCGTGTGTACCTACTTTTTGACATGCTAAAGTGCGCCCTCAAATACAATGCCGGGTATATTGATTACAAAATTGCTGCCATGTATCGCTTAAATGATGCGCAGAGAAAAACTGTGATTACAAGAGGGTTATCTAACCAAATTGTAAGGCGCATGAACGACAAACAGTATTGGCATTTTTTTGACGATAAAACGCAGTTTAACACGCTTTTTAAAGATGAAGTGAACAGAAAGTGGATTAAATTAAACAAAGATACAACAACGAAAGAGTTTCTCACCTTTGTAGAGGGCTTAGACAGCTTTTTGTACAAGCCCTTAGAAGGCTCAAGTGGTCAAGGGATTGAGAAATTCAAAAAAGCAGATTGGGCAGATGCTGACAGTTTTTTAAACAGCATTCAGCAAAAAGGGGATGCTGTGCTTGAAGAACTGCTTGTGCAACACAAAAAAATGGCATCCTTGTGCCCAACTTCTGTAAACACCGTGCGCATTGC
>CAYTPJ010000063.1:0-5869 GCA_964439755.1 uncultured Oscillospiraceae bacterium | reverse complement strand
CCTTGCTTTATTGAGGGCAACTCATTTCCCAGCCACGCTGTGCCACAGTTTGCAGCGCACTATACGGACGGCATTGGCATTATGCCTGAGTTTAGAAAATTTATTGATATTTAATTTGTTGACCATGGAAGAAAATCCATTTTCTTTCGTTGTATAATAAGTAGTCAATTAAAGGAGTTGAATGTCATGGACTTAGTAAAAACACTCGTTTTGTATATGGTCATGCTTGTATCTTCTGCAACGGATGCATCTCCAAACATTACACCCATTCCAAAAGGAGCAGTGCTTACAACACCAACACCCTACGTAACAGAAGCACCCAAACACACGCCACCCCCTTCAAGTGCTCCCACAAAAGCGCCTCCAGCTGTTAAAAAGTACCCCACATTGTTTGTGGGCGAAAAGGGAACAAATGTGAGAAAACTACAAGAAAAGCTCAAGGAGTTGGGGTATTTAGAGGACAAAGTAGATGGTGCGTATGGAAGAAATACTCAAGAGGCTGTCAAAGCGTTTCAGAAAAAACACGGCCTTGAAGTGGATGGTGTAGCCGGCAACCAAACGCAAACCATGTTGTTTGAAAATAAAAATGTCGTGTCACCTGATCAAACATTGCCTCCAGACATTCAAACGCCTGTGCCTTCTACCGTAGAAGTGCCTGTGTATTACTTTGATGATGAGAGCAATAAACTGCTATATTCATCCACAGAGTTGTGTTATGGGCAAATGATTATTGAACAAGACAGTGCCAAAGTGCCCGAAGGATATACCTTGGTAGGGCCTAAAATGATTACGGTCAACGTATCAAACGGCAAGGCAAAGCCCGAAACAGTGATTTTCCGTTATCAAAAGCCTAAGGCAACAGCAACACCTCCTCCTGCGATTTCAGAGTATGATGTGCCTGTAAAATATGTGTTAGAAGATGGCACAGTGCTTTACACCACTTCCATTCAAGCAAAAAAAGGGCAGAACACACGTGTGTATTGCGACAAAACCAAGGTGAAAGACAATTATAAACTGGTGAGCACATCTCCCATTTCTGTGCGTGTGACCATTGATGGCACAGTGTCTCCCAAAGAAGTTGTGTTTACATTCAAATAATATAAAAAAAAAGAGCGCACATAAACGCTCTTTTTTAATGCTTTATTTTATGGAGCAACTTTGATTAATTGTTCTTTATACAAGGCATTGTATGTGCTTTGACCCACTACGCCATCTGCTTTTAACCCTTGTGCTTTCTGAAAAGCTTTTACAGCAGACCCTGTCATAGAGTGGAAATGCCCTGTCACAGTCGCTTCTTTAAAATACCCTAAGTGCTTTAATGTCATTTGAAGCCACATCACATCATTGCCCACTGCGCCCCCTCTTAAAGATCGGTATTCAGGAGGAGGAGCATCAAAGTTGTATTTGGAGATGTCAGGAAGCATGGTGGAAGGGTTATTTTTTCTATAAAGAGCAAAAGCCACAGCCTCTTTGTCCGTGTTGCTCTCATTGTGGATATATACGTCTGTGCCTTCACGGCAATTCTCGTACATCCACTTTGCATCCGTTGTAGTCAGTCGGATACAACCATGAGAGGCACGCCGACCTAAGTTTTTAAAGGATTTTTCATTTGGTCTGTTGACATCGTAATCCACGTACATGGTAGAGTGAAAGGCAATGCTACTATTGATTTTCACCCAATATTGCGCCGTCCCTCCTCCCCATGTGGGAAAAGTCGCCCATCTGGCTCTACGCCCTGTGAGCGTCCATGTGCCAATATCACTGGGATAAGAGGAAGTGCCTGTGGAGCAGATCATCACACGCACCAACTGATTGTAATCACCTTTTTCATCATGCGTAAAAACTTTGGTGACTTGGTTCTTAACGTCCACATCCACAAAGTAGGGGGCTGGTGTAGGCTCAGGAGAAGGACGTGGCGTAGCTTTTGCATCCACTACTTCTTTGGAGTTGAAAAGCGCATTCCATGTTGTTTCATCCACAGAGCCTGTGTTCAACAATCCGTTGTGTTCTTGGAAAGCTTTGACAGCTGCTTGTGTGTTTCTATAATAACCAGTTGTTGTTTTATGGAAGGTGAAAAAGCCTAAATCCATCAATCGTTGCTGTACTTTTTGCACATTTGCACTCTTTGTACCATACTCTAATTTTTTGGTAAAAGGCACTACTTGGTTTTTTGAAACAGTGATTGTGCCAGGACGTGGGGCAGGGGTGGGCGAGGGCAAAATTGTTTGCTCATTGAGGTCTGAATACAAAAGTTCAAGCGTGCTAACGTCTGCAATGCCTGTGGCTTCCTTGCCATAGAGTTTTTGGAATATTTGCACAGCTTGAGAAGTTAATTGCTCATATTCGCCGTTGACATCACCTGAATAGATGCTCAACGCTTTAAGTTTTTCTTGCAATTTTTTAACATTATCACCTGTTGAACCCATTTCAAGGGGCAAGTACAAATTTTCAGAATACACAAGCTCTTGAAGGTCTGCATCTGCCTCTCCTGTTTCTTCCATACCATAGAGAAACTGGATTTTTTTGACAGCTTCTTGCGTTTGTTCATCGTATATCTTGGAAGCTTCTTGCAAAAATCCAAGAGAAATCAAACGATTTTGAAGCATTTCAACATGCTTTGTTTGGTCGTTTAACTTGAGTGTGCCAAATTCTTCGGGCACAGCTTCTTCAGCAAATGCATTAAAACTGAATATTAAGAGGAACAAAAACAGGGAAACAGTGATTTTTTTCATTTTGTATTTTTCACCTCATACGTTTTTTGTAAAGAATGCACTTTACTTTTATACAAACGACTCAAAGGAAGATTTTATTCCTCTGAACGCAATCTTTGCCCCATCACAACGCCCATCATAGATGCCATCATGAGGCCACGTGTCCATCCACTTGAATCGCCTAAGCAATACAGCCCTTGGATGTTCGTGGTAAAAGTATCGTCCATCTTAACTTTATTAGAATAGAATTTGAGTTCGGGCGAGTAAAGCAAGGTTTCATCTCCTGCAAAGCCTGGGAGCACCTGGTCTACTGCTTGCATAAATTGAATGATGTTCGTCATTGCACGATAGGGCATAGCCGCTGTGATATCGCCTGCAACAGCGTCTGGCAAGGTGTAGTCAATGTTGGTACGAGTAAGCTCTCTTGCCCAAGTGCGCTTACCTGCCAAAATGTCGCCAAAACGCTGTACGAGGATTTTGCCACTGCCCAACATGTTGGTCAGCTCGCCTACTTTTTGCGCATAGGCAATGGGTTGATTAAAAGGTTCTGTAAAATTGTGAGAGCATAAAATGGCAACATTGGTGTTTTCGCTCTTTAGGTTTTTGTAACTGTGACCATTGACCACAGCCAAATCATTGTCATAATTTTCTTGAGCAACAAAGCCACCAGGATTTTGGCAGAAGGTACGCACTTTATCACGGAAAGGAGCAGGATAACCTACCAACTTGCTTTCATAAAGCGCATTGTTTGCTTTTTCCATAACTTCGTTTCTAACTTCCACACGAACGCCGATATCCACTGTGCCTGGTTGATGGGCAATGCCATGTTTTTCACACAGTTTTTCAAGCCAATCTGCGCCACGTCTGCCAGTTGCTACCACTACATTTTTAGCATAAATATCTTCTAATGGATTGCCTTTTGCATCTTGAATACGCACACCTACACATTTTTGATCTTCTAAAATCAAGCGTGTGCAGGAGGTGAAAAAGAGTATGTCCACTCCGTTTTCGATGAGATATTCCTGCAATTTTGAATAAAGCTCATGTGCTTTTTCCGTGCCCAAATGGCGAATGGGGCAATCCACAAGCTTTAGTCCTGCTTTGATGGCGTTTAAACGAATTTGCTTTACTTCTTCTGTTTGTTCTGCCCCTTCAATGTGCGTGTCTGCGCCAAATTCGAGGTATATTTTATCTGTGTAATCAATCATTTCTTGTGCAAATTTTTCACCAATGAGTTCGGGCAAATCACCACCCACTTCTGTAGACAAGGAGAGTTTGCCGTCTGAAAATGCACCTGCGCCAGAAAAGCCTGTGGTGATATGGCAATAAGGCTTACAGCCTACGCATTTTCCAACCTTTGCTTTGGGGCAATGACGTTTTTCAATGGGCGCACCTTTTTCTACAATGGTAATGTGCTGAGAGGTGCCTTTTCTAAGCATTTCAAGCGCTGTAAAAATACCAGCAGGGCCTGCACCAACGATTACGACATCTGTTTGTTTCAATGTTTTTTTCCTCCAAAATAAATAATGGCTTTTGATGTGGGGAAAAATGACTTTGCAAAAATGTATCCTCATACTATTAAAGCCTATATTTGCTCTTTTGTCAATGACAAAAACACAAAAATATTGCTTTTTTTGAGTAAAAACGTACATTTTTCATAAAAATTTACAATTTGTTTAAATTTCGTTTGACATTCTGACCATTTGAGGATAAAATTTACTATGGAAACAAAAAAAGGGGAAAGATACTATGAGCAAATGGATCACAAAGGATAAAACGTACTATCAGCGATTGATTACGCTCGCACTGCCTGTGGCGGCGCAAGGGTTGATTGCATTCTTGGTTACTTTCGCAGATAACTTGATGGTGAGCACACTGGGCGACAATAGTGTATCAGGTGTGTACTTTGCCGGACAGTTGAGCACATTTGTTCAACTTTTTTCAGGGGGCATTGGGGGCGTTATTTTAATATTATCTGCGCAATACTGGGGGCAGAAAAACACAACGGCAATTAAACGTGTGGTGGCTATTGGGCTTAAACTTTCTTGTTTGGTGGGCATATTGCTCACGCTCATTTGTTTTTCTATTCCAAGCCAAGTAATGAGCCTTTTTACCAAAGATATACACGTGATTGATGAAGGCACAAAGTACCTTCGCATTACTTCTTTATCTTACATTTTCTTTTGCATTTCTCAAGCACTTATTTTCACTATGCGTTCTGTGGAAGAAACCAAAATCGGTATGAAAGTGTCGCTTATTTCCCTTTTTGTAAACATTTCTCTCAATGCACTGTTTATCTATGTATTTCATATGGGTGTAGTAGGTGCGGCGCTTGGTACGGTGGTTGCACGCATATCTGAAATGCTTGTCGTTTATCACTTTGTGTTTAAAAAGGACAAGAAATTGGGCTTTAAGCTGGCTGATTTAAAGGGGTTTGATAAAGTACTCGTAAAAGACTATGTGCATTACGGCATTCCACTTGTAATGGGCGAAGTGGTTTGGAGCATCAACACAATGCTTCAGTCTGTGATATTTGGGCAATATTTCCCGCCTTATGTTGCAACAGCTGTATCTCTTGCCAACAATATGGCTGCACTGTCGTATATTTCCATCAGAGGGCTTGCCTCTGCTGTGGGCATCATCACAGGCAAAACGGTAGGGCAGGGCAAGTATGAATTGATGAAGGAATATGCACGCACTACGCAAGTGATTTTTCTATTTGTAGGCATTGTGTCAGGTGCGCTTGTGGCACTTTTAAACAAGCCTTTTGTCAGCATGTTTAACAATGGTTTGAGCAGTCAAGCAATAGACGAAGCCATCACCATTATTTACGTGCTTGCAATCACCGTGGTGGGCACAGGATATCAAATGCCTTGTTTGTTTGGGCTTGTAAAGTCAGGCGGTGACATTTCCTTTGTGTTTAAAAATGATACGTTTTTCGTGTGCTGTGTGCTCTTGCCCTCTGCATTTATCGCTGCAAGTTTGGGTGCACCTGCGCATGTGGTGTATTTCTGTTTAAAGTGCGATCAGATTTTAAAAAGCTTTGTGGCTGTGGTTAAAATCAATCGCTTTAAATGGATGAAAAATTTAACACATACGTAATTTATTTTATATTCTGCAAATACTAATCATGAAAAAATTTAAGGGGTTAAAGTGTG
>CAYTPJ010000062.1:0-11790 GCA_964439755.1 uncultured Oscillospiraceae bacterium | reverse complement strand
AGAAATCCCTGTTGCTTGCCCTCTGAGCGTTTGCTTTCCTTCGTTTTTTGTGCGCTCTAATGTACATGGAGAAAACACTTGAAACTTTTCGTTTAATGTCAATGAAAAATTAAAGTTTGCAAATTCGCTCAAAAGAGGGTCGGTGTAAGGGGTGACTTCGCTTGTGACAAAGCCTTCGTCCTGCCACACACAAAGCGTGGGCAGAGCATCAAAAAAGGCATACACACTTTGGTCATACCCAAAATACCCTTTGCAGTTTGGAAGCGTGAGCGTGTAGTGCAAAAGCACAGTGCACGTTTCATTTTGCTTTAACTCAGGTATGTTTAAAGCAAGGAAAGTGGGGTGCTGAACGCTGTCTTTTGATGCAATCACTTGGTCATTGACCCATATGCCAAAAAACTCTATATCCCCTGTTGAAAAGCCGTTTGGATAGGCAAAATCAAAGTATTCTGTATAGGATAGGGGGGAGGTTTGAGGAGAAGCATAGGCTTTTGCATACGTGTTTAAATATAGCGTGTCCAAAGTTTTTTGTGTTTGGTTTGTGTACACAATGCGTTGTTTTACAATCAACGTTTTCTTCTCTTCGTCAAACTGACAGTCTATGTCATAAGACGGGAAAGAAATACTGCGCGCATTGAGCGTTTCTCTTGTGCTGTTTGTAAGCTTTGTTTGCCTTTGAATAGGGAAAAAAAACGCATACAACACAAGAAGCAACACACCTATGCAAGAAAAAAATACATAGGGACTTCTTATTATACTACATTTTTTGCTCGTTGCAAAGCCCTCCTTGAAGGAATTTTATCTTTTCAGACGCTTTTTACAAAAAAGCGTGCTCAAATCCCTCTCTATTATTATAGTACAAATCCTATTATATGACAAGAGAAAAAAATGAACGTGGTTTTTTGTTGCAATCCATATCTTTGTGTGTTATAATAAAAGTACAAATTTCACCAAAAAAAGGAGAAACGACATGCGCATTTTAGGATATGTAGGCAACGACACAGTGATTACTCAAAGAGATGCTCAAATTTTAACACACATCAACATTGCTTTTGGCAAGTTGCGCCTCAATGGCGACATTGATGTAGACCATTTGGACATTTTTGGGAAAATGGAAGAAATTAGAAGCTATAATCAAGATATTAAAATTGTGTTATCCCTTGTACCCGAAGAACCTGAAGCGTTCACCGTGTGTGCAAAAGATTCAGATTTAAGAAAAAAAGCGGCCAAGTCCTGCGCCCTTATGGTCACTCAATATGGTTTTGACGGCGTGGACTTTGACTGGGAATACCCTTGTGTGCCCTCAAATGGCGTAGATGCCACAAAGGATGACAAGAACAATTTCACTCTTTTCTGCCAATGTGTGCGTGAAGAAATGGATGCAATCACATTAAAAGATGGCACAAAGCCCCTTGTGACGATTGCAGCAGGTGCTGACCTTTACTACACCACATGCGTAGATTTGCCCAAAGTGATCCAATATTTGGACTATATTTGCCTCATGACGTATGACTTAAAGTGTGGCTTCCATGCGCTTGCAGGGCATCACACACAGCTTTTTTCTTCCACGGGTGACGTGTTCCAAAACAGTTGTGACCAAGCATTGCGCCTGTTCCACAGCGCAGGTGTACCCAAGGATAAGCTTTTGATGGGCGCTGCTTTCTATTCCAGAAAGTGGGAAAACATTCAGGACAGAAACCATGGTTTCCTTCAAATTTCCAAAACAGGTGGGGGCTATGGGCCAAACTTTGCTGAACTTCAAGCAAATTATATCAACAAAAATGGCTACGTGCGTTATTGGGATGACGAAGCAAAAGCGCCTTTCCTCTTTGACGGCTCCACCTTCTTGTCCTATGATGATGAAGAATCCATCCAAGCAAAGTGCGAATATGTGAAAGACCAAGCATACGGCGGTATTTTCTACTGGGTGCATAAGTGCGACCCCACAGGCACACTCATTGGCGTGATCGGCAAAGCACTCGACCGTTAAACGAATACTTGTATAAAAAATCCACCAGCATATCAACGCTGGTGGGTATTTTTTATGTATTTCTCGTTCTAACCGACTGTATGGAGCGATATTCTGAAAGATACGTCACAATGTCCGTATACGTAAGCCTTGCAGGTAAGTGCAGGGTATACAAGTTGGTGTACACGTTTTCTTCCGAAGTTCCTTTTTCTCCGAAAGACTCAATGTGAAAGTCCATATCCAACACCTTAATGCCTTTTTGTTCAAAGAAATTGTTGATAAAAGGGAGGGTTTCAGAACGTTTGGTAAACTTGATTTCCACACGTTTTATGGCATTTACGTGAATGATACGCTGTAAGAAATTTAAAATAATGAGCACAATGGCACATCCGATGGCTGCGACAATATAGTATCCAAATCCTATCATAAGCCCCAAACAAGCCACGTTCCAAAGGCTGGCTGCCGTTGTAAGCCCTGCAATTTTCTTTTGCGCAATAAAAATTGTGCCAGCGCCCAGAAAACCAATACCACTGATGACTTGTGCGCTCAAGCGCCCCATGGTCATTGTGATGGGGCCATCGTCACCAAAATTTAATGCGAGCAAGTCTGTGCGTGTTAAACACTCAAGGATGGCGATCATGCACGCACCCAAGCACACAAGCACATGCGTGCGCATACCCGCAGGGCGATTTTTGTACTCTCTTTCCACCCCAATTGCGCCCCCAACGATCACGGCGACCACAATACGAATCATAATTTCAAACCACGACATGTCTATGCTTGCATGCATACGCTTTCATTCCTTCCTAAAAACCTTGTTTATGTAACGTATAGTATATCATATTTATTGCGTTTTGGGTAGGCAAAAAGAACAAAATCACAAAATTTTGAACAAATAAGCACAAACGTCTGTCTTTTTTGATTGTTTGATCATATGATTTTCAAAATTTCATTATCTTCTCTTGTTTAGCCCCAAAATGCCCATCAAACTGCGTGCGGCGCCACGTCCTATTTCTCGAGCGGCTCCAGTTACTGTGCTGCGTGTGAAAGACTCTAATAGCTTTTCAGCCGTGCTCTTTTCAGGCTTTTTTTCCTTCTTTGCCTTTACTTTGGGCACATTATAACGATAAGATTGTGGCGTTTGATACATGGATTGCATGTTGTTTTGAGGTATGCCCATCTGATACTGAGGCATATTCATTTGATTTTGAGGCATATTTATCTGCCCTTTTTCTGTTTGAAAAGGCATGTTTGCAGGCTGCATTTGAGAAAGGGAATGCGTTTCATATGCGCCTGTTTCGCTGTTGTATACATTAAAAGTCATCGGTTGTTGCGTTGTGGCAGGCTGAAAAGCAGGCTGTTGTGGGTAATTTCTTTGTTCTACATAATTGCCTTGCTGAGGATACATATTTTGCTGTACATACGCACTTTGCTCGATGCCGTTTTCCGTTGCGCTGTTTTGCACCATTGCGTTGTTAAAACGCATGTTCAAGCTTTCGTATGCGCTCACACGGTCCACTGTTTTTTGATATTTATCCTTTAAAGGCGCTGTGTCCACGCATGTTTTACGCAATGAATCGCTGATCGCACCAATGCTGCTTTGTGGGGGTAAAATGATGGCACGTTGCACCACAGAGGGTGTGCCATCTTCTTGCAAGAAAGAGAGCAGGGCTTCCCCTGTTTTGAGCGTCATAAGTGTGTCTTCCAAATCCAGCTGTTCATTTACTCTAAAAGTGTCAGCCACTGTTTTAATCACCTTTTGTTCTTCCTTTGTAAAGGCTCTGAGTGCGTGTTGCACACGGGCAGACAGCTGGCTGAGTACAGAGCTTGGCAGATCTGTAGGTGTTTGTGTGCAGAAGAACACGCCCACGCCTTTTGAACGAATAAGGCGCACTGTTTGCTCAATTTTAGTGAGCAATTCCTTGGAACAATCGTCAAACAACAAGTGTGCTTCATCAAAGAAGAACACCACTTTGGGCAGGGGCATATCGCCTACTTCGGGCAATTCTTCATACAGTTTAGAGAGCAAAAAGAGCATGAAGGCAGTGTATAATTTAGGCCTTCTAAACAATTCATCGCAGGACAAAATGTTTACCATGCCCATGCCATTTTCATCTTTTTGCATAAAATCGTCAATATCAAAGGCAGGTTCTCCAAAGAACAAATCTGCCCCTTCATCTTCCAGTATCGCAAGGGAACGCTGAATGGCACCAATACTGCTCTTTGCAACATTGCCATACTGAAAGGTGTATTTTTCTCTGTTTTCGCCTACATAAGCGAGCATGGCTTTTAAATCTTTTATGTCAATGAGCAGAAAATTTTCATCATCTGCAATATCAAACACAATGTGGAGCACGCCAATTTGCGTTTCATTTAAAGAGAGCATACTGCCCAAAAGCAAAGGCCCCATTTCAGTGATTGTGGTACGAATAGGCGTCCCTGTTTTTTGAAAAACATCAAAAAAGGAGACGGGAAAGCCTTTGAAATCAAAATCCGTTACCTTACAAGTGTCCAAACGTTCTTTGATTTTGTCATTCATCATGCCAGGCTTTAACATGCCAGACAAGTCGCCCTTGATGTCAGACAAAAACACAGGCACGCCCAAAGAAGAAAAGCCTTCTGCGAGCACTTGTACGGTTACAGTTTTACCCGTTCCTGTTGCCCCTGCCACAAGGCCATGTCTATTTGCCATTTGAGGAAGCAAAGATACCTCCCCTGCATTTGAATAGCCTAAAAATATCTTTTGGTCTTTGAGCATTTTACTTTACTCCTTTTCCTGCATTTGATGAAGCAACACCACAGCATACGCTGTAATGCCCTCTCCACGCCCTTCATACCCCATTTTTTCTGTTGTAGAAGCTTTAATGGAAATTTGATTGACAGAAAGGGAAAGCGTGTTGCTGACATTTAACGCCATTTGATCCATGAAAGGGGCTAATTTAGGTTTTTGACAAACAATCGTCACATCCAAATTGCCCACTTGATAGCCTTTTTGTATAATCAGTTGGTGCACCTTTTTTAAAAGTGCCATGGAAGAAATCCCCTTGTATTGGGCGTCAGTGTCTGGAAAATGTGTGCCAATATCCTTGAGGGCGCATGCGCCCAGCAGGGCATCCATCAAAGCGTGTGCACACACATCTGCATCAGAATGCCCCAATAACCCTTTTTCATAAGGTATGTGTACGCCAAACAATATAAGGTCTCTGTTTTCCACCAATTTATGTGCATCAAACCCTTGCCCAATGCGCATACTCTGTGGGAAAAATGCGTTTGCCATCGCCACATCCTCCTGACTTGTAAGCTTTATGTTTTTTACATTGCCCTCCACCATATACACAGGTGTGATACGCTCCACCAAAGCAGCATCGTCTGTCAATACTTCTTCTGTTTGTTGGTGCGCTTTTAATAACAGTGCTTTTTGAAAGGCTTGCGGTGTTTGCACAGCATAGATCTGTTCTCTATCCAAAGTTTTGACCACACGCATATTTTTGTCCACTTCTTTGACTGTATCACGCATTTTAATGCCTGTTACACCACTGCCATATTTTTCTGCGCTTTGAAGGGCATCCACCACCATTTTTTCATCTATTAAAGGGCGTGCACCATCGTGCACAATCACAATGTCCCCTTTGTCTTTCAAATACAAAAGGCCCTTGTACACAGAAGCTTTTCGAGAGTCACCTCCTGTAATGATGTGGTGAACATCTTCATGACAGGTAGAAAAAACCTCTTTAAAAAGCGCTTCTTCCCCTTCTTTTACAATCACAATGACGTCTAAAACGTGCTTTTTAAGCACTTTATAAGCACGCACACAAGAGGGCGTGTTGTTTACTTTAATCAATGTTTTGTTGTGATTTATACCCATTCTTGTGCCACTGCCTGCGCACAAAAGCAAAGCGTATCTATCCAAATAATATCACTCCTTTAAGAGTAAATCTACAATAGAGGCATACACATCCCCTGCTCGTTCTTCCCAGTTTTTGCTTAATTTTTGCGCAAACTCTGCGTTGGGTACGGTGAAAGAAATGTCTACCAATTTTACGTCCTGTTCTTCTAAGGACAATGAAACGATTTTTTCCCCACGAGGCGTATTTTCTATCTTTGATTTTCTCTCTCTTAAAATACGTCTTTTTTGAACAAAACCGTCCACTTCATTGTCCACAAGGTCTAATTTACTCTTTGGAATTCGATGGACGAACATATCCAGCGTTTCATAGCCAGCAGGCGTTACCGTGTAATCAAAGTCTGCCCCTTTTTGTACTCGTACAGCGTGTCCTTGTTTGCAAAGTTCGCCCAACGCAATGGACAAATCAATATAATTCATCAAATCAAAATCTGCCAAAAAATATAAAAGTGTCATTTCTGAAACAGAGCCAAATCGCTTGAGTATATACAGCGTGAGTAAGCGAATTTCTACAAAGGGTGCACTGCGCTTTGCAATATCTTCCATACATTCCTCCCGAGAAATATCTTCTCTTTATATATTTCTTTTTGTTCTACAAAATTCCTGCATATTTTTAAAAAACAGGGTTACAAAATATGTTTGCCTTAGTCCTCTTTTGTTTTTTCTAAAACATGCTGAATAATCTGCTGCCCCTTTTTTTCGCCAATGCCATAAACTAAATAGATATCTTCAATGAAAGAAAAATCTCCTTTCATTGCTCGATCTTTTAAAATGCGTTCAGCGATCGCAGGCCCCACACCGTCAATCTCGTCTAAACCTTTTTTGTCCAAGCTGTTTAGGTATCGCACGCTCTTTTCTTTTTCTTTTGTTTGGTAGGGTATTTCTTGCTCAACACATGCTTTTTGAACAACAGGATGTGTTATTTCAATGTGCATCACGACAAGCAAAAGCAGTGCAACAAACATACTGCACACGCTCCAAAAAAGCGCTTTAGTCAGCCCTTTATAGTACTTTTTTTCAGGCGCACTTTCAATCAAATCCATATCTGCAAGGAAAATGCAGTGTAGTTGATCCAAAAAAGTTTCTTTTGGGTGTACCAACTGGTTGAGCATGTACATGTTGTCTTGATACGTGGTCACCAAATTTTTGTACAATGTTTCCATGTTGCCACTCGCCCATGGCATGCGACTGTCTGCCGGAAACACATGCTTTTTAGAATAGCGAATGGTTTACAGCTTCCTTCTAACCTTTTGCCCCTGCGCTGTATCTTCGACGGTGTAGCCATGTTCGCTCAAAGCATCACGCAGTTCATCTGATTTCTTAAAGTCCTTATTTTTTCTTGCAAGCGCACGTTCATCCACCAAGGCTTGAATGTCTGCATCCAACTGTGTTTGCGCTTCCTTTGTCACAAGCCCCAACACGTCTGTTAAAGCAGCAAATGTGTCCAAGGTGCTCTTAATCACGCTCAAAGCGGTGTTTTCGTTGATAAAGGTATTGGCATCTTGAACGAGTGAAAAAATTGCACTGATGGCATCTGCTGTATTTAGGTCATCGTCCATGGAGGAGTCAAAATGTGCCGTATGCTCTTGTAAACGTGCTACAAATGCTTTTTCTGCCTCTGTTTGCTCTTTGTTTTGCGCATGGTCTAACAAAAAGAGCATTTGATCTCTAAAGTTGTACAAACGCATCAAGGAGCTGTGCGCCTGCATGATCATCTCTCTGCTAAAGTTGATGGGGCTTCTATAATGTGCAGACAGCATGAAAAAGCGCACGTCTTCTGGGTCAAACTCTTTTACAATGTCACGTACAGTGAAGAAATTGCCCAAGGATTTAGACATTTTTTCATTGTCCACATTGATAAAACCGTTGTGCATCCAGTAATTCACGTATTTTTTGCCTGTTGCGCCTTCGGATTGTGCCACTTCGTTTTCATGGTGTGGAAAGAGCAAGTCCTTGCCACCTGCGTGGATGTCGAAAGTGTCGCCCAAGTACTTCATGCTCATGGCAGAGCACTCGATGTGCCAGCCTGGACGTCCTTTGCCCCAAGGGCTGTTCCAAGAAGGCTCGTTTTCTTTTGCTTTTTTCCAAAGCGCAAAGTCAGCAGGATGTTTTTTCACAGTGTCTACGTCAATGCGTGCGCCTGCTTCTAAATCCTCCAAATTTTGCCCCGAAAGTTTGCCATAGCCGTTAAAAGCTTTTGTGTCAAAATACACGTCACCGTCCACATTGTAAGCAAGCCCTTTGTCAATGAGCTTTTTAACAAGCGCAATGATGGGCCCAATGTGCTCTGTGGCACGTGGATGCACAGTGGCAGGGCGAATGCCCAATGCGCTTGCATCTTTTTTGTATTCTTCTATAAAGTGGTCGCCCAATTCTTTGACGGTAATGTGTTCTTCGTTGGCACGCTTGATCATTTTGTCATCAATGTCTGTAAAGTTTTGTACAAAAGTGACGTCATACCCTCTGTGTTCAAAGTAACGGCGCAACACGTCAAAGACGATAAAGGGGCGTGCATTGCCAATGTGGAAATAATTGTACACGGTAGGTCCGCAAGCGTAAATGCCCACTTTGCCTTTGTGTAAGGGGGTAAATTCTTCTTTTTTTCTCGTTTCGCTGTTAAAAATCTTCATCTGTTTACTCCTTGTTTTTAGTCGTTTGACTGTCTTTATGGTTAGGACAATTCACCACATCACAAGCATCGCAACCTTTGATTTGGTGCTCGTATGTTTTGAGTGTCGTTTCAAGTGTTTCCACACGTTCGAGCATGGGGTCAGGCAGATTTCCGTGTTCCAAATCCACCTCGGGCGCCACTTTAGGCCTACGCACAATACGCCCAGGGTTGCCCACCACAGTACATTCGTCCGGCACATCCTTGAGCACAATAGCTCCTGCACCCACCTTGACATGGTTGCCCAAAGTGATGGGACCCAACACTTTTGCCCCTGCACCTATCGTTACATGGTCGAGTACAGTGGGGTGACGCTTGCCCACGTCTTTGCCTGTACCACCCAGCGTAACACCCTGATAGAGCGTCACACCTTTCCCAATCACAGCTGTTTCACCAATCACCACACCACTGCCATGGTCAATGAATAGACATTCTCCAATCTGTGCACCTGGATGAATTTCAATCCCTGTCTTTTTTTTACCACGTGCGCTCAATATGCGTGCCCAAAGAAAATGCTTTTTTTTGTACGCTTTGTGCGCCATACGATGATATATGAGGGCTTTAATACATGGATAACACAAAAGCACCTCTAAACGCCCTGTCGCAGCAGGATCTCTGGACAATACACAGTCTACATCGCTTTTTATATGGTCAAACACCTTTTTGCCCCCTTTTTTATTAAAAAAATGCTTCTCCCTAAACTTTAGAGAAAAGCATTTTAATAAAACACAATCATCCACTCTATCAAAAGTGTGTAACTTTAACGCAGTTTACACGAAGCAAAATACTGTCATTTCTTCTGCTCAGCTCTCGGGGGCACTGCCTGTACACCGTGAATGCACTTTCAGCCGATGGCACATTCTTTCTGTTTCGGTGTATGCTCAGGTTTTTTTCCCGTTCATCGCCTTACCTATATTATATGCATAATATATGCCAATTGTCAAGGGGTATTTTGGCACAATAAATACGAATAGAAATGCGTGCTATATATTTAAAGGGGGAAGGCAACAAAAAACACCTTGAAAGTGTAGCATGTACGACTTTCAAAGTGTTGGATATGTTTATTTATTAGGGATCCATACGAGAGTAGTTGGGGGCTTCTTTGGTGATGAAGATGTCATGGGGATGGCTTTCTGTAAGGCCGGCAGAGGTGATGCGAATAAATTCGCCCTTTTGCCTTAAATCTTCAATTGTTTTGGTGCCACAGTAGCCCATGGAGGCACGCACGCCACCCATCAATTGATATACAGTGTCAGAAAGGGGACCCTTGTAAGGTACACGGCCTTCTACACCTTCTGGCACGAGTTTCTTTTGGTTTTCTTGGAAATAACGGTCAGAGCTTCCGTGTGCTTGATCCATAGCGCCCAAAGAGCCCATGCCACGATACACTTTGAAGGAACGACCTTGGTAAATTTCCATTGCACCAGGGCTTTCCTGAGTGCCTGCAAAAAGACTGCCGAGCATGACAGCGCTTGCGCCTGCTGCGAGGGCTTTTGCAATGTCGCCAGAATACTTAATGCCACCGTCAGAGATGACTTTGATGTTGAATTTATCTGCTTCTTCTGCGCAATCGGCAACAGCAGTGATTTGGGGCACGCCAATGCCTGCCACCACACGAGTGGTGCAGATAGAGCCAGGGCCAATGCCTACCTTGATGCAGTCAGCACCTGCGCTGATCAAGTCATGCGTAGCGGCAGCAGTGGCCACGTTGCCAGCAAACAAAGTGATGTTGGGGAACATGTTTCTGATTTTTTCCACTGTTTTTAACACACCCATGCTGTGGCCGTGCGCAGTGTCGATGGAAATCACGTCTACCTTTGCTTGTACAAGTGCATTGATGCGTTCAATCACATCGTTGGATACACCCACAGCAGCGCCACACAAGAGCCTGCCGTTTTGATCCTTAGCACTGTTTGGATATTTGGTTGCTTTTTCAATGTCCTTGATGGTGATTAAGCCACGCAGGTTGAAATGATCATCCACAATGGGGAGCTTTTCAATGCGATGTTTTGCAAGGATATTCTTTGCTTCTTCAAGCGTTGTGCCTTCTTTGGCTGTGATTAAATTTTCATGTGTCATGCATTCGCCAATGGGGCGCATGTCATCCGTTTCAAAGCGCAAGTCACGGTTGGTTAAAATGCCAACGAGCTTTGTGCCTTCAGTGATAGGCACACCACTGATGCGATAGCGTGCCATCAAAGCTTTTGCATCTTTGATTAAGTGCTTGGGGGATAAGAAAAATGGGTCGGTAATAACGCCGTGTTCACTGCGCTTGACCTTGTCCACGTGCGAAGATTGTTCTTCAATAGACATATTCTTATGAATAATGCCCAAGCCTCCTTCACGAGCCATAGCAATTGCGAGGTTGGAATCTGTAACTGTGTCCATAGCGGCAGACAGTACAGGAATATTTAAATGAATGTTTTTGGCTAATTGTGTTGACAAGTCGATGTCTTTAGGGAGCACCTCACTACGTTGTGGTACTAATAATACGTCATCAAATGTCAAGCCGTCACGAACTTTTTTCAAAAGCATCTTCCTTCTCCCTTCAAATATTTAAATTATTTTATCAAAAAGAAACGGTTTAGTCAATGGAAAATATGGAAAGTTATCATTTCATATTGCCATGTATACCAAAATGCCCACCCAAAAGATGGGGTGGGCTAATATTTCCTTCATATTTAAGGAAAAAATGCAAAAAGAAAGTTGGGTATGCGTGTAGAATACCCTTTTTTAGCGAAAATTATTCGTCTTCTTCCACAATGAAGCTATCAATCTTCTTGAGGAAAGTTGCCATTTCGCTGTCTTCGATGTCGCCAGTGTCAAGATACATCTTGTCACGAGCAGAGTACATCATAGCAAGAATGCCGAGGGTGGATTTTGGGTCAACACAGAAACGATCTGCACGCAATGCCATTTCGTTTGGGTAATCCTTCAAAATGTCGCTCAAGCGTTCTGCTTCCTTCATGGAACCTACTGTTACGTGAATAGTCATAAAAACAACTCCTTCTGTAAGGAACTCCTTACACTGCTATTATAATATAAATATCATAAAATAACAAGCCATCAATTTCAATATATTTTTTGGCATTTTTTTGTACAATGTGATATGTGGTATTTGAAGTACAATGTATTTATGGGAAATAAATATGCCTGAACACAAAGAAAAAGGTGTTTTAAAAGGATAAAAGTGCATTTTTGTATAAAATAGTAAAAAAACGTGTAAAAAGATTTATCGTGAAAATGTAC
>CAYTPJ010000061.1:0-11826 GCA_964439755.1 uncultured Oscillospiraceae bacterium | reverse complement strand
CGAAGCATGGGATAAGGCAAAGAAATGGCGCATTTGAGCGCTTGCACTGTGCCCGTAAGGAAACTAATAATGGGCAAATCATTTTCCAAAATCACGTCAATATAGCGTGCTTTCCCAGATATATTCAAGTAAAAAGGAAGGTTTTTGAGCGCATGGAGCACTCGAACAGCTGTTAATGGCTTTAAAAAAATCACACGTGCATCCACGCCTATCAGCGTTTTTTCTTCTGAAACAATGTCAATATACTCGCATAAGATAGACAGTAAATTTCTCTGCTCATCGTCAAAACGCATACTGTTTTGATCAAACTCAAAGCCTTTGCCAAAATAAATTTTTTCACCATTTTTGAGTTGCTGTAAAAATTGGGGAATGTGGCGCACCACATACAATTTGTTTTCCCCTATTTTCAGTGAAATTTGTAGCCCCTCACGTGTTAAATAAAGTGTGGGCTCTAACCTTAAATCATCCTTCTCTGGAATATCGTTGTCAGATAGTAAAAACAATGGGTCGTCTGCCTCTGCTTTTTTCATCAACGACCGTCTAATCAATGTTTTATCGTCTGTCAAAATACCTTTACACCCCATTTTCATAAAAAATAAAAAACGTTCCTGTTTTATTACGACATCCAAACAAAAAATTCCTGCTTGTTTTCTTTCCTTTTTTAAGATTTTTCATACAAAAAAGGCCGATGCCTTCAAGCACCGACCTTAAAATTATGATTGAATTACTTTACGAGTGCAGCGTTTTCACCAGCGATACGGCCGAATACAACTGTATCTGTCAAAGCGTTACCACCCAAACGGTTTGCACCGTGGATGCCACCAGTGACTTCGCCTGCAGCGTACAAGCCTTCAATGATGTTGCCCTTTTCGTTGATAACTTCGCACTTGGGTGTGATGCGAACACCACCCATGGTGTGGTGCACAGTAGGAATACGAGCAGCAGCATAGAAAGGACCGTTGTCAATGGGTGTCTTGTAAAGGGTACGGCCAAATTCGTCTGCTTCTTTGGAAGCTACGTGCTTGTTGAAGTTGTCTACGCTCTTGATGAGGTTATCAGCAGGAACGCCAATGATGGAAGCCAATTCTTCGAGGGTTTCGCCCTTGAATGCACGGCCAGCAGCAATGAGTTCGTTTGCAGATTCGTTGAAGTTGTTCTTTTCATCGCCAGTGGGATATTCATCAGAGTCCATCACGATCCACTGCCAGTTGTCTGTTTGTGCGAACAAAGCTTGTGTCATTTCATCACGGCGACCACCTTCGTTTACAAAACGGTTGCCTTCTTTGTTGACGAAAATACGAGTTTCAACGCCCATTTCAATGTTACCAGAGAGGCTACCTGTTACAGGATCGCCCATGGGGAGCAACTGAATGTTACCCATTTGAACGAGGTCAGCGCCCACTTTCATCATCATGGTGATACCATCGCCTGTAGCACCTGCATGGTTGGTGGATTTTACGCTTTCGCCAAGGTCAGCCCAAAGGGTGTTGAACACTTGACGCATTTCGAGGTTTTGAGAGAAGCCACCTGTTGCCATGATCACACCTTTGTTTGCTTTCACAGTCAAGGTGTTGCCTGTTTCACCAGTTGCCATCACGCCTGTTACTTTGCCATCTGCATCTACAATCAAGGAGTCAGCGCAAGTATTGAGCATCACTTCAACGTTTTCGTTGTTGTTGATGTAGTTCATATAAGTTGTAAAGAAGCCTGTGCCAACGGGTTCTTCAGGCTTGTGTGCACGAGGCCACATACCACCCAAAACGGTGAAAGTGCCTTCTTTAAAGCCCATGCCCATGCCCTTTAACCATTCAACGCCATCCCAAGCGTTTGCAACCAAGGTTTGCACGAGTTCAGGATCGCCCTGATTGTCGCCACCCTTGATGGTTTGTTCATAGTGCCATTGCACAGAGTCATTGTTGGCAATAGCTGTTTCGCTACGGTCATCCACAGCGTTCAAAGCGCCACCAGCCATGATGGTGTTGCCGCCCACTTTGCCCATTTTTTCGAGCACGATAACGGAAGCGCCATTTTCATGAGCTGTTACAGCAGCAGCAAGGCCAGCGCCACCAGCGCCCACAATGATTACGTCTGCTTCCAATGTTTGGTCAGCAGCTTTTTCTACGACTACTTCCTTCTTTTCTTCAAAGGGAGCCAAGTCAAGGCCAGCGTTCACGATCGCAGCACTTACTGCGCCGATGATGGCTTCGCTTGTCATGGTAGCACCTGCTACAACGTCCACATTAACAGATTGAAGTTCCTGAATTAAAGCAGGGATTTGATCAAATGCAGCATCAGAAATGCCGGGGGTTTCATTGTGTTTTAACACCTTGATGCCTGTGATTTTTTGATTGTCATCAAAAGTCACTTCGACTTCCAAGCTGTCAGGGCCACCAATTTGGCTGCCTGCAATACCGGTAGAGGTTTTTGCAAACGCAATAGAGCTTACGCTCATAACCATTACGAAAGCAAGAAATAGAGCTAAAAATTTCTTCATACCATGTTTCCTCCTTCAAAATGCCTCTGTAAGGCAACATTTTCCTTACGAAAACATAGTACACCATATAGCGAGTATAGAGTCAAGCCTTTTTGATAAAAAAATATCGATTATTTTTTACCGATTAAAAATCCGTGCAAAAAGGCACAAAAACCTCTGTGTAAATATCTCTTTTTTTATTTGAACAATCCACAGCGAGCACAAATCCAAAAGCCGTGCCTGACTTTTGCAAATGATTATCCTGCATTTTTTGAAACACTGTTTGAAATGCCTTTTGAGGTTGGTCATAGAGCGACATATCCGTTACACTGATTGTATGCAGGCATAGCCTTGGCATTACGAGCTTTATTTTTTCATCTGCTTTAAAAGGATGTTCTTCTTTAGGTTCAAGTAAATATCCCATTTTGCAAGTTTGGTCTTCCGAAATGACACCAATGCGTGTAGCAGGCATGAAATTGGTAAAAGCACCAATCAACGCTTGCTCCTTTTTATCGTGCGACACAAAGCCCATGTCTGACACGCACAACGTGAGTACCTTGGGAGATAACACCACGTCAATTTTGTTTAGACACTCGGGAATGCGTTCGATGGCAGAGCGAAAATACGTCAATCCATCTTGTACATTTTGATATTCTTGTATAATTTTCTTATTCTCATCCTCTTGTTTTTTGAGCTTTTGAGCAATTTGAGGCATGGTATCCCCGTCTAATGAAAATTGCTTTGCAATCTCCTTTACACTCAAGCCCATGCTCCTGTATTTCTTGTAAGACATAAGGCGCATGATATCATCTTTACTATAATATCGCCTGCCATTTTCTTCTTTCGGGGTCTGAATCACCCCTTCTCTTTCAAAAAAATGCAGTGCACCTGGCGTTAAACCAAGCATCTTTGCCATATCCCCTACATAAAATCGCATTTGTGCCCCTCTTTTCCTATAGTTGGTATAGGTTGATTATACCCTTTTTCTGCTGTTTTGTCAAAAAATTTACTGATTTATCCCTTTACTGCGCCCACAGTCATGCCTTTTACAAAGTATTTTTGTAAAAAAGGATAGAGCAATATGATGGGCAAAGTGGATACTAAGATGACGGCAGACTTAATGGCAATGGCAACGCTTGCTTTTTCTCCCACGCCCCCTGCATCCCCCACCATCGTTGTACCATTGACAATGTTCCTGAGTAAAAGCATCACAGGGTATTGACTGCTCTTTAAATAAATGAGTGCATAAAACCAATCATTAAAAAAGAACACGGCTGTGTATAGCCCCACGGTGGACAGGGCTGGCAAGGACAAGGGCAACACAATTTTTATCAGTATTTTAAAATATGAAAGCCCATCTATCAAAGCCGCTTCTTCAATTTCTTCAGGAAGGGATTTAAAGAAATTGATTAAAATAATCAAATTAAATTGATTGATTGCAAAAGGAAGGAGCAATGCAAAGGGCGTGCCCAACAAATTCAAATTGGATATGAGCAAGTAGTTTGGAACAAGCCCTCCTGAAAAGAACATGGAAAACACCACGAGCTTCATCACCCCTTTTTGAACACGCAGATATTTTTTGCTCAAAGGGTATGCAAAAAGCACCATCATAACAAGGGATATGAAAGTACCAAATATTGTATACAAAAATGTGTTTTTATACGCACTAAAAAAATTTGGGTACGTGAAAATTTGCTTGTATGCTTCCAAATGAAAGCCCACAGGAAAAAGCGTCACCTTGTTGTTTAAAATTGCTTGTGCAGATGAAAAGGACATGGCAATCATGTACATAAAAGGCACAATGCAAATGAGCAATACAAATAAAAGCACACAAACATTGAATATATCCAACCAAACACTGTTTTCCTTCACCCTGTTTTTACGCATTTTATCCCCTTAATAGACGCTTTCGCCTGTAAAACGTCTGCTCAAATAATTTGCACTCGTGACGAGCACCAACCCTGTAAGCCCTGAAAACAGCCCAATTGCCGTAGCGTATGAATATTGATTTGCGCTCGATTGAAACCCCATGCGATACACATATGTGTCTAAAATATCGCTCACGGGCGCATTAGAGGGTGTGTACATCAAGAGCACTTTTTCAAACCCCAAGCTCAGCAACCTGCCCACGTTTAATATGAGCATAATCATAATCGTAGGCAAAATGGACGGAAAAGTGATGTACGCAATTTGTTTCCACTTGGATGCGCCGTCTATGCGTGCTGCTTCATACATATCATGGCTGATGTTCGTAATTGCCGCAAGGTAAATAATGGCTGTCCATCCTGTAAACTGCCACGCATCCGTTAAGATGTACAGCCCTCTAAAATATGCCTTTTCATTCATGAAATAAATAGGCTCTTTTTGCAGCACTGTTTTTATAAACATATTGACCAACCCACTGGAGGGGGACAATAATTCTGTCAGAATTGAAATCACCACAACTGTGGATATAAAGCGAGGCATATAGCTCACTGTCTGAACAAGTTTTTTAAATCGTAAAAAGCGCACTTCGTTGAGCACAATAGCAAGCAGTATGGGCAAAGGGAAATTGACAAGCAAATTCAAAATAGAGAGCACAAGCGTATTTTTTAATGCACGCCAAAAAGCATTTTCTGTTAAAAATTGTTCAAAATACCAAAAGCCCACCCACTCTACTCCATAAGGCCCAGTCAGTGGTTTAAAGCGCCGAAACGCAAGGATGTTCCCAAACATAGGCACATATTTAAAGAGTAAAAAATACATGAGAGGGAGTAAAAGCATGAGATAGAGCTGATGATACTTTTTAATTTCCTTATAAAAATGCTGTTTTTGCATTCGTTACCCTCCTTTTAGTTGCGTACATTGTAGTACCCTAAAAATTCCTCAATGCCAATGCTTTTCATTTCCTCAACATACGCATCAAAATCCTGCTCAATGTCCTTTTTGCCTGTCAAGAATGCGTCATTCCACTGTTCAAAAGCATCGGACAATGTAGTTTGGAGCAAGGAGGCCTTTTCTGCCTGCACTTCGTCAAACTGGGGAGGGGCAGGGATGTATTGAATGGCATCTTGCATTTTTTGCACAATTTGATTGATGTTTTTATAATTTTCATCATACTTGGTCAATTCTCTATCCAGCATCCACACCGTTTGTAACCCATCGCAACCACAGCCATACGCTGTTTGCATATACTTATAAACGCCCTCTTTGCTGTTTAAAATATCTGCATTATATGTAATTTGCCCATTATTCATTGTATATGTCTTGTTTTCCACACCAATACTCCAAATTTTCGCCCCTTCTTCTGAAAAGAAAATCTCGTCTAATTTTCTAATCTTTTCTTCAAAACGCTTGTCCTGCTTTATTTGAACAGGGAACATAAGCCCAGGGCCTGTTACATTTTTGGGTTGATGGTGTGCCCCTTTTGTGCCCATTAAAGGGGGATATAATTGCAATTGAAAGCCTTCTATATTCGTTGCCTCCGTCCATCCCCCTATCTGGTCATAGTACCCATACACTGCCATTGCTTGCCCTGTGGACAGCTTTTTGCTCGTCAAAGTGGCATCTTGCGTCATTTCAGGGTCTAACAGTTTTTCCTCATACAATTTATGAAAAAATGTGATGTAGTCTTTATATTCTTGGCTGATAGCCCCCATGAAGTACGCTTCCTTTTGATAATCATAAGACAGTGTGTTTGTGCTCGTTGCACTGTTTAAGCCCAATGAAATGCCAAAAGAAGGCATGGTCATTCGATACAGCACACGAGGTGCCACAATGGTGGTCAAGGGGTATGCAGAAGGGTTTTGCTCCTTATAAAGCTTTAAAATGTTATACAAATCGTCAAACGTTTTAGGGGCAGACAGATTGTTTTTATTTAAAAAATCCTCTCTTAATATCAAGCCACCATCGTAAAAAGGCACATCAAAAAGTTGTGGCATGTAATAGCGTTTGCCATCCCCTAACTTTAATCTGTCCACCTGTGTTTGCAAGTTCATATTTTGCACATGTGCATTAAAGTGTGGCGTAAATTCCTCATAATCACTGATGGGCAATGCAGACCCTGAAAGCGCAAGCGATGCATTTTGCCCGTTGGAGGCAGTATTCAATATCACATCGGGTGCATTTTGCCCTGTGCTCAACGCAAGCCCTACTTTGGTTTGATAATCGGAAATTGGAATAGGCTCAAAGTTTAAAGACACATTGTATTTTTCTTCAATTGTTTGTATGGTAAGCCAATCCTTTTTAAAAGGCAAAGTGGCATTATCCGAATAAAAAAGAGAAATAGAAAGCTTTTCTGCTCCTCCCTCTCTTGTAAACACATACATGAGCACACCAGATAGTACAACGGCAAGCAATAAAATGACCACGAATACTTTTTTCATATTCCCTCTCCTTTTTTTCAGAACATCCTGTACTTATAGAATAACTCAAAAAGAAAGGTTTATACTAAAAAATCGCTATATTTAAAATATAGCGACATACATGTGCTTATGCAATTTTACTTATCAAATTGTGCCCACACATGTTCCATATCCAAAAGATACTTCTTTTTATCTTCGCCAGGTGCATACCCCGACAATTTGCCTGATGCAGAGATCACACGGTGACAAGGCACGACCAAAAGAATGGGGTTTTGATTGTTCGCAAGCCCGACAGCACGAGAAGCGTTTGGTTTGCCCACCTGCTCTGCAATTTCCTGATAAGAGCGTGTGCGCCCAAAGGGAATACGCATCAAAGCTTCCCACACTGCCACTTGAAAGGGTGTGCCTTCAAGCAAAACAGGGATGTCAAAGTGCGTGCGATCACAGTCAAAATATTCCTTGAGTTGGCGCTCCACATCTTCTAAAAAGGGCGTTTTTATTTTCTCTAATTCTGTTTGTGGTTCTGACGTTTCTAAAAGAGACAAACGGACCAACTTTCCGTTTTCCTCCACCATCATCACCTCACCGATCGGTGTTTGTGTTGTAAAATAATTGCGCATTTTCTTTCCTCCTTTTCCTTGTTGGTTTTGTACAGTAAAAAGACAGATAAGTTGTTACATTCAGTATAACACACTTCTTTAAAAAAATCAAATGGTTTTTTTATTACCATATTGTATGTTCTGTACTTTTTTTGTATTCCAAGGAGAAAAGAAATTTTTACATTTCTAAAAGCGTGTTTAAAAGTGCAAAAACCTTGTCAAAATCCTCTGTTTGGTTGATTTGTTTGCGCACCTGTGCTGCCCCTCGCACGCCCACCGTGTACCATGACAAATGCTTTCGCATTTGAAGGAGTGCTGTGCGCTCTCCTTGCCACACACGCATGTAGTGCGCATGGCGCTTAGCGATTTTTAAAATTTCTTCCAAACACGGTTTCTGATACGCTTCATGGTTAAAGGCAGACTGCACTTCTTTAAATATAAAGGGGTTGCCCAATGCGCCACGACCAATGGCAATGCCGTCACACTGCGTTAAAGCAATGGCTTCTAATGCTGATTTTCCGTCCACAATATCTCCATTTAAAACAACAGGCATGTGCACACTGCGCTTGACTTCGCCAATTTTCTCCCAATCTGCCACACCTGAATACTGCTGCATACGAGTTCTGCCATGCACAGTAACAAAGGCTGCGCCTTCTTCTTGTGCAATCTTTGCAATTTCGCAAGCATTGATGTGTGCTTCATCAAACCCCAATCGAATTTTAACGCTCACAGGCAAATGTGACATTGAAACTACACTTTTTATAATCTTTGCAACAAGCAGTTCATCCTTTAAAAGTGCACTGCCTGACCCCGACCCCACCACCTTGTGTGCAGGGCATCCCATATTGATGTCAATGTGTGAAAATCGCCCCATCATAGACAATTTTTCTGCTGCCTGACCCATAAAAAGAGGGTCATGCCCAAAAATCTGTGCCATCAAAGGTGCTTCAAAGGGTGCACGCCTTGTTAGATCTCTATATGCTCTGCTTTTTCTGGGTGCCGTGATCAAACCTTGTGCACTGATCATCTCCGTTGTGCACACATCGCACCCCTGTTCTTTGCACAATAAACGCATGGGAAAATCCGTAATGCCTGCCATAGGCGCAAGAAACAACTTCATGTATTATCTCCGTTAATCGTTCAGTAATTCCATCAATGTCAAATTCTTAATCTTAAAATGTCCATTTTCTTTGGTGAGCACGACAGAGTATTTTGCGCTCGACCATTTGGGCACATCCGAAGTCAAATTGTAGCTTTTTGCTTCTTCTTTTTTAGAAACAATCATTTTTCCATCTATCAAAGGGATCTTTTCCTCAATCACAGCGCGCGCCGTATCTTCCCACGGCCAGCACCACATATACGTCATGTTGAGGCGATGGTCAATGCCCTTTATCTGATAAAAATTCTGATACACAGACAAGCCTTCTTCTGCATCTTTGAGCGCAGCATCATGCTCTAAATACGTATTGGAAAAGTAATTTTGAAGGGAACTTCTTTCGCCCCCCATCATAATCACTTGAGCACGCTTTGCCATGCCATCTTTTAACAAAATATATATATTGCTCGCATTCATAGCGTAATAAAAAGCTGTTGTCATCAATCCAAGCACCAAACAGACAATAAAAAGCCTGGATGCAATGTAAAAAATAAGCCGTCTTACATACTTCACGTTATTTCTTTACTCCTTAAACTTTGAAAGATACAATCTCCCATACATATTATATCAAATATTTCTCTTGTGCACAAGCACAACATTACAACGTTTGAAATAAACTTTTTCTTTCAAAAAAATAAAGCCCTTAAAACTAAGAACTTTATTTTTTCCTTTATTCGTGGCGAAGTGCATCTATGGGGCGCATTTTAGATGCCTTGTTTGCAGGGTATATACCAAACAAAACGCCAATAAACACAGAAAACAACACAGATAAAAGTGCATATTGTGGCATGATTGTAAGCTTCATGGAAAATACTGGCTCTAAGAGTTTGAGCAAGGAGAAGGAAAGCGCAAGCCCGATAAGTCCTCCGAGTAAACTTACCGTCAACGCTTCTATCAAGAATTGTGCTAATATATTTTTTCTTGTTGCGCCAATTGCTTTACGAATGCCTATTTCTCTTGTTCTTTCAGACACGGACACGAGCATAATATTCATAATGCCAATACCACCAACAAGCAAAGAAATAGCTGCAATGCCTGCAAGCATAAGCGTAAGTGTGCTTGTTGTTTCATTTAAAGTGTCCAACATAGACGCTTGATTATATATAGAATAACTGCTCGATTGGTTGCTCTTTTGAAACAGATTGTCCATATACATTTCTAATGTAGTTTGTGCGTTCGCCACTTCTTCCGGGCTTGTTGCAGAAACGTAAAAGCTTTGAATGCCCTTTTGATTGAACAATCTCTCCCCTAATGAAAAAGGAATGATGACCACATTGTCTGACGACCCTTGCATACTGGAACCAATTTCATTGAGCACACCCACCACGGTAAACGCATACCCCTTATATGTAAATGTTTGCCCCAACACGTCTACGGAGCCATAGAGTTCAACGGCTGCTTCTTGCCCAAGAACAGCTACAAAGCTCCTGTTATCGTCATCTGGCGCTGTAATAAATCTGCCTGATTGCAATGTCATGTTTCTAATTTTTTCATATCCCGAGCTTGTGGCAATGATGCTCCCATCTTCATACTGCGTAAGCCCTGCTTTTAAAGTGCCACTCCCTTTTATCATAGGTGCTGCATACTCAATAGAAGGTTGTTGCATGAGGTCAACAAGCGTTTTTTCTGTGACAGGATTGTTGTTTTTCCTCGCTTTTACATTGACACTTAACAAGTTTGTACCCATACTTTCAATGTTTTCGACCACAGTTGCATTACTGCTTTGCCCAAAGGCAGTCAAAACAATGATGGATAGAACGCCTATCACAATGCCCAACATCGTTAGGAAGGAACGCATTTTGTTGCTCTTAATCGCCTTCATAGCCATCATCAACGATTCCATGTATGTTCCTCCTTTACGTCTGTTCTACATACTGTGTCTGTTAAAGGTGCACCTTCCCAAATTTGCCCATCTACAATGTGGAGCACTCTTTCTGCACGGTTTGCCACAGTTGCATCATGTGTAATGAGCACAATGGTATTCCCTTTTTTGTGCAGTTCATCAAATAAATTTAATATTTCAAGCCCTGTTTTACTGTCTAAATTCCCTGTGGGTTCGTCTGCCAAAATCAAACTGGGGTTTGTAACGAGGGCACGTGCAATGGCACAGCGCTGTTGTTGACCCCCTGAAAGCTCTGTGGGTTTATGATGTGCACGTTTTTCTAAGCCCACAGCCTCCAACGCCTGCAAAGCTTTTTCTTTACGCACTTTCTTTTTCTCTTTCAAATACACAAGAGGAAGTTCCACATTTTCAAGTGCATTGAGTTTTTGCAATAAATTAAAGCCTTGAAAAATAAACCCTATATCCATATTTCTTAAATGCGAAAGCTGATTTTCTGTATATTTTTCAATCTGTTTATCATTGAGCAAGTAAGAGCCACTATCCATCACATCCAAACATCCAATCACATTCATGAGTGTAGACTTGCCACTTCCTGATGGTCCTGTAATGGCCACATACTCCCCCTTTTGAATGGACAAGGAAATATGATTGAGTGCGTATATTTTTTCACCACCCAAGGCGTATTCTTTCACTGCATCTTTTATTTCAATCATCAAATAATCCTCCTTTTAGTTGCCCTTATTCGGACGATTATTTGTTTTTCCACCACCTGCGCCCGTTCCTTGGTTTGTTCCATTCGGCATGTTCTGCATGTTTGGCATATTCTCCATATTAGGCATATTGTTCATCATTTCTTCACGATTCATACCATAAAATACCTCATCTTGAGCAGACGTTTTTTCTTGCTTTACGAGCACTTTTTCGCTCCCATTCAGCCCTTTTGTAACTGCCACATACTGTTCATTGGAAAGCCCTGTTGTAATATACGTTTTCACACCGGGCAGTTCTTCTGTGGGGGTGATACCTGCGTCTTGCACCCACACAAAAGAGCCTTTAGAGTCACTGTGCAGTGCAGTTAAAGGGAGTAAAAGCGCACTTTCTGATGTGCCTATTTGTATTGTTGCTGTACCATTCATGTTCAGCTTTAAATTTTCATCCCCATTTATAGTAAGGGTGACAGCGTACGTTGTAACACCACTTGAATTTGTACCTACTTGTGAAATATTTGTAACAGTCGCCTCGTATGTTGTGTCAGGCAATGCATCCATCACAACAGATACTGCTTGACCTTTTTGAACTTTTATTATGTCCAATTCGTCTACCTGAATAATCATCTGGTCAGGAGCACCTACATACATGGTATATAAAGGCGTATCTTTTAATACTTGTGTGTCATCCAACACATCTTTTGA
>CAYTPJ010000060.1:0-12012 GCA_964439755.1 uncultured Oscillospiraceae bacterium | reverse complement strand
TTTGTGCAAGAGGGTGTAATCCTTTTCGTTGGGGATAGATATCTTGATGGACAGCAACTCCTCTTGTTCAAATGTAAAGAGCGTTTTCTTGTGCTCTATTGTAGACACAGGTGGCAACGCTGTTTTTTTGTTCAAAAAGTACAGCCCCAAAAGCACGAAAAGGAGCAGAAGGAATAAAACTACAAATATGCACCATTTGGGGCAAGGGTTTTTCTGTTTTTTTTGAATGTCTTGCATGCTATTTCCTTTTTATTTGTTTTTGCGTTTGAGCAAGAGGACTGTGCCGATTGTAAAGGGCACAAGAGGGAGGAGCAACACGAGCAATGTGGGGAAGGATAAAGAGCCTAAGTGCATACTATTTCTGTATGCGCTCTTTGGGAGAATGTTTAAATTGATGGGTTTTTGGTTTTGGAGGTATTGTGTGATGGTGAGCAAAAATTCTGAGGCATATGTTTGTGCATACACGGCTTCATCCATAAACACACCTGCGTTGCCTATGATAAAGAGTTTGGACACTTCGCCGTTCGTTTGCATAAAGGAGGAGAGCAGAGCGACATCGTACACCCCTTCTGCGTCTATTTCCTGTTGCTCTAAGGAAACAGCATTGTCCAAATAATTTCTTAAATACGCTGCTCCTGTTTTTAAAATGCCTTCTACTTGTACATCTTTGGACAGGGCAGGCGTTTTTTGAAAAGCCCTCGTGCCTGCAAGCAAAAGCACATCTTTGCTTTGCTCAATAAGCGAGTGGGTGAGTGCACTGTTTTGCATATAAGGTATGAGGATGTAGGGGGCACCACTGTAATAAGCGTCCGTCACTTCGGGCTTTGAAATGCACATGCCCTCCAATTGCTCGATGCCATATAGCTTTAAAAAAGCATTAAAATTGGTCAACGTCAAGGGGTCTACATACTGCGTGATGACAAAGAAACTGCCTCCGTTTTGGGAAAATTCAAGCAGTGCATTCAATTCTTCATTTGAAAAATCCCTTTGAGGAGAGAGGATGAAAAGAGGGGCGGCAGGAGAAAGTGTGTCTTTTAAAAGTGTTACTTCTTGTATCATATAATTTTGGCTTTGCATTTGCAATGTAAAAGGCTCAATGGTGGACAAGGGGAGTTCGCCATGCCCTGTTAGAATTTGGAGCGTGGGCAAAGTGTCTTGACTGACATACAAAATTGCCTCTGTGATTTTCTTTTCGTACATGTAGCCACTGATGTTATAATACCCTGTGTCCATGTTGTAGGCATAGTCAAAATAGTCGCTTTTGAGCAACACACGAGCTCTGTTTGTGTCGTGAGAGAGCACCACCAAACAGTCAGAGGAAATTTGAGAAACATCCACAATGTCTTCAAACTGTGAAAAAAAGGTGGGCGTTTTTACAAGGTCTACAAGCTCAAAATGCACGTGTTCTGAAGCGACATCATATTTTTTTAGTATGGAAGAAAGCTCCTCAGTGGTCAAAATATTGTCGCTGGAGGAGGACACGAGATATAGGGATACATCTTTGTCCAACGTGTTGAGCACCTCTTTTGTGACGTCAGATTGGTGTAAAAACTGATTGTAAGAAAAGTCCTTTTTAAGGGCATATGCGTTTTCTAAAGAGGTGGCAAAGATGTTGATGAGCAGAATTAGGGCAATGAAAAGCACGGTGAGTAGAAGGGAAAAAGAGCCTAAACGAAACTTTTTGGAACAAAAAAAGTGCGTAGTTTTTTCTTTCAAAGTAGCCATTTTTAACCCTCCTTAAAGCGTTTTACATCGAGCACACGCACACATAAAAAGAGCATAACGCATGTAAAACTCACGTTGAAAATCAAGCTGGAAAAGCTGAGTTGACCCATTAAAAAGGGCGCAAGACGGTCGTACAAGCTGATGAATCGTAGTGCATCACTGAAAAATTGGGCGTGTAAAGCAGTGGATAATAAACTGCTGAGCCACACGATCAAGTTGACACCAAAGCATAAAAGAGCACAGGTGACTTGGTTCGTGGTAAATATGGACACGAACAAATTCAGGGCGATAAAGCTCATGGAAAGGAGCACAAACCCAAGGTATGCACACAGCGTTTCGGGCAAATACAGCGTGCCATACAGGGCAGTGAGCAAAGGATATATAAAGGAAAAAATGACGAACAGTAAAAACACTGTGCAGGCAGCAAAAAATTTGCCCAGTACGATGGAGGTTAAAGATACAGGGGCAGAAAAGAGCAATTGATGCACCCCTTGTTTTTTGTCCTGTGCAAAAAGGCGCATGGTCAATATGGGGCATAAGAGCATGAATAGATAGCTTAAATTGGAGAGCAGAGGAAGCAAGTTGGTGGATTTTGTAGCCAAATTGCCTACGATAAAAAATACCCCACCCAGTAATAAGTAAATGCCTATGAACACATAGCCTATGGGGGTTAAAAAATATCCTTGTAGCTCTCGTTTAAATATTGCGCGCATAGCGTGTCTCCTTTTTAGTGTATTTCAGCCTGTGTGGCACGCAAAAAAATGTCTTCCAATGTGTCAGACAAAGGGGATAAACGCAAAATGGGTGCTTGAATGGCAGACAGCAGGGTGAACAATTGGCGTTCGGGTTGAGTCTCTTTTTTTGCTGTTAAAAGCACTGTGGTAATGCCTTCTTCGTGTGTTTTTTGCACTTTGATGTCTATAAAACAAGGCAGTTGGCGCAAGAAAGGGAGCAATTTTTGTGCGCCCATTGCAATGGAAACACGGAGCGTCACTTGGTCGTCATTAAGCGCATTTTTGTCGCTGTCGTAGATTAAACTGCCTTCTTTTAAAATGAGCACACGGTCTGCCACTTGCTGTACTTCGCTTAAAATGTGCGATGAGAAAAGGATGGTGTGTTTGCCCTTGAGCGTTTGAATGAGGTTTCTAAATTCCAAAGTTTGCTTTGGGTCAAGCCCGGCAGTGGGTTCGTCTAACACGAGCACTTCGGGGTTGCCCAAAAGCGCTTGGCTCAAGCCTACACGCTGTTTGTAGCCTTTGGATAAGTTCATAATAGGCCTGTCTAACACATCTTGCACGCCTGTTTTTTCAGCCACGTCATGCACATGGCGCCTGATGTCTTTTTCTCTAACTTCCCTGAGCTTTGCAACAAACGCAAGGTATGCGTACACACGCATTTCATCATACAAAGGCGCAATTTCGGGCAAATACCCCATTTTGCGCTTGGCTTGGCGTGCGTTTAACAGTATGTCAAAATCGCCTATTTTGATGGTGCCATGCGAGGGACACAAACAGCCTGTGAGCATGTTCATCGTTGTGCTTTTGCCTGCGCCATTTTGCCCAAGCAAGCCTAATATTTCGCCCTTTGTCATTTCAAAGGTCAAATTTTGAACAGCAAATCGCTTGCCATATTGTTTGCTGACGTCTTTAAAAGATACCATGAAAAAGCCCCTTTCTAAAAGGTTCCTTTACAGTATACCATATTTTTTAATAGGATACTATGAACAAATTGTGAATAGTTTGTATTTTGCATACATTTTATTGTTTTTTTAAAAAGAAAGCATTAAAAAAACGCCCTATTTGCGTATAGGGCGCCATGTGGGTAGACTAAAATGCTTACATGCCAAATATCAACATGCTGAGGATCATAGAGCACAAAGGGATGAAAGAGCCTACGATGAGCTGACTTGTGGTGTGCCTTTTTAAGCGCAGGGAAGACCAAAATACAAGGAAAAGCACACTCAACAAAAGCGCAAAGGCGGGGTGCACAAAGTAACAGAGTGCCCAAATGGGGCCTGCCACGCCACATGCGTGTCCACTTGCTTTGAACTTGAAAATGTGAGAAAAAAGGAAAATGAGTAATCCTGAAAAAAGGTAGGTGAGGTACACAATTTTTTCGATAGGTGCAGGGGAAAAGGCGAACACGACAACGCAACCTAAAAGGTAGCCGATGATGGAAAAATAAATGGCGAGGGAGCGTTGTCCCTCACGTCCTTTTTTCTTAACGCTTGGAATAACGTAAGAAAGAGGATAAGAAAGCACGGGCAAAAAGCTTAAAAAAAGCACCATGAGCCAAGCGTGTGCACCGTTTAAAAATGCACCATCGTGCATAAAATACAGGCAAGAAATGAGGAGCACCACCATGACAGGGGAAATGGTTACTGTGCGAATGATTTTGGCAAGCTTATACGTAAAGGCGAGCTTTTCTTTTTCTTTTGTATTGGCGTCTTTTGTGTGAGTAGATGAAAGGGGGGAGTTTACAAGGGGCGCTTTGACCTTGGGTTTTGAATAGATGACCATACATACCTCCATGATTAAAAAAGATTTGAAAGGAAGAAAAAGAAAAGGAGAAAAATGTTTTTAAAAGGGTGTTTTAGTGTGCATTTAATTCTTGAGGAGCGTTTCAACACAAGCACAAAAAGCAATGTCTTTTCTTCACCTTTGTGTGTTTATTGTACCATTAAATAGCGCATTCGTCACCCTACAAAGAGGGAAACGAGGTCTACGCATTGTAAAATGTCACTCTACTGTGCGTAGAGAAGCCCAGTTTTACTTGCTTTCTGCGCTTTTTTCTGTTATAATACATAATGAACATAAAAAAGGGGGGAAACATGTGGTTGAACAAGAAGTGACGAGGATTGTAGCAAAGAACATCAAGCTTCTCCGAATGAAAAACCATCTAACGCAAGCGCAATTGGCTGAAAAAATCAATTATTCAGATAAATCCATCTCTAAATGGGAACGTGCAGAAGGTATGCCAGATGTGTTTGTTTTAATGACGATGTGTGCATTTTTCCATGTTTCTATGGAGCAAATATTGTATGAAAAAGTGAACATAAAAGAAGAGAAGAGGGATAAACGGCATGACCTTGTGTTCCTTTTGTCCGTAGGGCTTGTGTGGCTTGTTGCCACTGTGTTTTTTTCCTTTATTCGCTTGCTTCACGTGCAGTGGGATTATGCATGGCTTGTTTATATTTATGCAATTCCTGCTTCCTCCATTGTCGCCGTGGTGTTTACAGCCATGTGGTATAAATGGTACGCCCTCTTTATCAGTGTCACCTGTTTGATTTTTTCTATCCCCTTATCCATCACATTGTCTTTTAAAAACACGGATACATATTTACTGTTTATTGTAGCCGGCGTGCTCGAAGTGCTCACAGTGCTTTGGTTTATATTAAAAAACGAGATGAGCAGGCGAAAAGCAAGGCAACATAAAGAAGAGGGTATTGGATGATATATCAAAAAGAGCATAGGCAAACTGTATGTGCCTACGCTCTTTTTTTATCGTTTAATTTAAAAACTCATATTTTCTTTTTAAAGGGGAGTACAAAAGAAAAGGTACTGCCCACATTTTTTTGGCTTTTTAAAGAAACAGGAATGTCCATTTTTTTGAGTATTTCTTTTGCAATGGAGAGCCCTAACCCACTGCCTTTGTTGGCATGGCTCTTTTCTGCTTGATGGAAACGGTCAAAGGCAGAACGCTGTGTTTCTTCATCCATGCCAATGCCTGTGTCAGATACGCTGAAACAAATCCCTTCTTTTAAAACCTCTGCTTTTAAGCAAACTTTGCCCCCTTCTAATGTGTATTTTCGGGCATTGTCTAAAAAGATGGTGAGCACTTGAGAAACTCTGTCTTCGTTCGTAATGAGCAAAGGCATTTCTTCTTCTGGTATATCCAAAGTGAGCGTTTGATTTTTCTCTTTGAATAAGTGGTTGTTCAGCTCATACAGCTCCCACATAAGCTCTGTGGGGTACACTTTTTCCATTTCAAATGTAGCAGGGTTGGATTGGAGGCCTGACAATTCAAGCAAGTCATTGACAAGGCGAGAAAGACGCTTGATTTCATCTACAATCATGCCATAATAGCGCAGTTTATCCTTTTCATCCTGCACCATGCCATCTCGTAGACCCTCGGCAAGCCCTCGCATGTTGGCAAGAGGGGTGCGCAGTTCGTGCGAAATATTCGCCACATAGTCATGGCGAGTGTTTTCCAAGCGCTCTTGCTCTGTGATGTCACGGATGAGCGCAATGGTGCCCTTGTTTTGATCTTCTTCTTTTAAATGCGTGATGGTGTATTGCAATATTTTATCTTTTTGGAATATCTTTTCCGTGACGTCATTTTTAAGGAGCAAAGAGCTTTTGAGGGCAGACAATACTTCGTTATATGCACCATTTGATTCATCGCCTAAGAGCGCAACGGCCGCAGCGTTTTCATGGATGATGTTGCCACACATGTCAATTGCCAATATGCCTTCACTTAAACCTTCTAATATTTTGCGCATGCCTTCCTTTTCGTTGTTTAAAGCAGAGATGGCAGAGGATATATTGGCAGACATTTGATTGAAGGTGCGTGCCACTTGCCCGATTTCACCAGGTAAATCATCATCTAAAAGCACCATTTCCCCTTTGGACAGACGGGAGGCAGCCTCTGTGAGCAACACGGCAGGGCGTGCCATAATGCGTAGAGCGAGTAAACAAATGAAAAACAACAACGCTGTTAAAGGCAATATCCATGTGAGCATGGTCAAACGAAATTTACTCGTTGCGCCATAGAAAGTGCGTAAGGGTTTGCCTGCAAATATATACCCATTTTCTGTTTTTTCAGCCAACAATAGCACCATGCCACTGGCATTTTCTTCAGGTGTAAACACAGTTTTTCCGTTGTCCAAACGATCCAAATAGACATTGAAATGGTCTATGCCAAAGTACGCAACAGCATTGTTTGTGTAGGCAGTTACTTCTTTTTGAGGAGATAAGAGCATAAAAAATACGTCGTTTGCATTGAGCACAGGGTTGACCATTTGATCCAGCTCTCTTTGCGATATCTCTCCTTTTTGATAGGAGGACAGTTGCACGTCTGCTTGGTCGATTGCGTGCTCTAACTCTGTCCTATTCGTAACGCTAAAAGAGGATACAGACAAATAATTGCTCAGCATAAACATGCCGCCTATGGACAAAAACACAAGCAGCAACATGAGCAACAAAAAGCGCATTAAATAGGAAGAAAAACGTATTTTATGCATCTAAAATCTCCGCCTTATAGCCGATGCCGTATACAGATTTGAGCAGTATAGAAGTGTTTTCAGGGAGTTTTTTGCGTATTCTTTTAATAGAGGTATCGACTACACGGGGGTCACCGTCAAAGTCAAAGCCCCAAATGTTGTCAAGCAATTGTTCTCTTGTAAACACTTGACGAGGATGTTCAGCCATTAAATGCAATATTTCCACCTCTTTAGGAGAGAGGAACACGGACTCATTTTCCACCGTCACTTCATAGCATTTTAAGTCAATACGTGTGTTGCCCATTTCCAAAATGCCCTTTTCAGGCGCTTTTTCCATCTGATTCATGCGCCTAAAAATAACGGCAATGCGTGACACAATTTCACGTGGGCTAAAGGGCTTTACAATATAATCATCTGCGCCCAAAGCAAAGCCCAGCAATTTGTCCACTTCTTCGCCCTTTGCTGTGAGCATGATGATGGGCGTCATGCTGATGGCACGGATGTCTGCACACACAGTTGTGCCTGTTTTTCCAGGCATCATGATGTCTAATATAATCAAATCAGGGCGCATTTTTTCAAACGCTTCCATCACGTCATCCCCACGGAACACAGAGTATACTTCGTATCCTTCTCTTGTCAAATAAATGCGCAAGGATTCGTGAATGCCAATTTCGTCATCTGCAATTAAAATGAGTTTCTTTTTAAGCATGGTGGTTGCCTCCTTCTTATCTTCCCACACATATTATACAATAACCCATGTGCAGAAATCAAGCATTGCCTTTAAAACGACACAGTTTGGTATACTGTTTGACATTTATCAAAAGAAAATCATTGTTGTTGCCTAAATTGTTGAGGGGTTACCCCTACTTCTTCTTTGAATTTGCGAATAAAGCCCGAACTTTGTGCGTATCCTAAAAGGTTGCTGATGTCAGACACGGGGAGTTTGGTGTTTTCAAGCATCTGCTTTGCCTTTTGTATTTTTAAATCCGTCACGTAATTTAAAAGGCTTTGGTTCGTCGTTGTTTTAAATTTTTTGCTGAGCGTTGAAACAGAAACATGGAAACAATCTGCCAAATGATTTACAGAAAAATCGTAGTCGCAAAAATGTGCTTGGATAAACTCAACCACTTCATCTATAAAGCTGTTTGACGTTTCATCTTCTTTTTTTACACATTTCACGTGTTCGAGGATGAGGGTGAAAAGCTGTTCTAATGCAGGCTTTTCATTCGCTTTTTGCATTTTTTCCATATTAAAAGCAAAGAGTTTGTTGCTGTTTAAACAGTTGATGATTTCAAAACAGATGTGGAGAGATTGGATTTCGGAGTTTAAGCAAGCACTGATTGCCAATATTTCTTCTGTTGTGCTCTTTACATCTTCTATACGTCCACTGGAAACGTATTTTGCAAGGCGCTTTAACTCGTCAGAGGGATAATGTAAGAGAGCGTTTTGAGCAGGTGTCATTTCCTCGAGCGAAGATAGATAGTAGCTTTTTTTTGTTTTCAAATAGAGGGGGGATATCTCGCTCCATGCTGTGTGGTCTTTGGAAAACACACACTTTTGCTGTTTGCCTGTCATGAGTGTAAGCGTGTTATACAATGTGTTTAATGTGGTTTGCTTAACAGGCGCAGAGGAGGTTAAAATAAAGGTTAAAATGTGGGCGCTTGCTTTTGCTGTGGCATATAGCGCAGTCAATTCGGGGTCTGTTGGCAATACAGCATTTTGAATCATTTTTGACTGGTTGACCGTGAGCGTTTTTTCCCATGGATATAAAATAAGCGTGAACATGCCTGTGCCCAAATTTGGTAGGGCTGAGAATGTGTGCTCCTCTACAACAGGAGAAAATGCAGAGTCTATCAATATGCTGTGGATTAAATCGTCTTGCTTGAGCTGCTCATTTACGGATTTTGTGTATTGATTTTCAGTTGCTAAACGAGTGATGGCTTCTGAAACACGCTTGATATCATCTTTTTTTGTTTCAGTTTCAGTTTCTGCTTCGTATGGCAAAATGTCGTTTGCAAGCTTTTTAATAGGCGCATAGTTTTTCCTCATGGCTAAATAAATAAGGAAACAGCCCAACAAAAAAACAATCATTGTGATGATGAAATAGGCAGATTGAATTTTCTGAATGTTTAACAGTGCAGTGGCAGAAGAAATGCTGAAGTCATATTGAAATTGTAGCTCTGTACATGTGCTGGGTTTTTGTATGTGCGTAATTTTGCCCGTGATAGAGGGCTTGTTGAGAGAAAAAAGTGTGTCCGAATTTGCAGTGAGCAAAGAAGTGGCTAAGTTGCTTTGCGTTTTATTATTTAGTAAAGCATCGTAAAACGCTCTGTCTAATACAACCACCATGTAAGAAACAAACCCCTCTTTTTGCTTTTCAAAGGGGTAACAGAGAAACAATTCGGTATGGTCCATATTGGAAAAAAGTGTGCTTTTTTCTATTTCTAAAATGGTATCCAGAAAAGGTTTGTTTAGATTGGGAAAATTTTCTTCCTCCCAAGCAGAGGAATAGAGGGTGCTGATGGTGCCTTTTGAGGTGTAAAAACGAGGGGTGTTTTTATTGTAAAACACAATTTCTTTTATTTGGGGCAATACTGTTTTAAAATTGAGCAGATAGGTGCAAATGTTTTGGTAGGAAATGGGGTCGTTGAGGGAAACGGTACGGAAATCTTTGATCAAAGTAAGCTGGTGCACAGAGCGCAAAATATTGTTTAATGCATGGTCGGACTCTGTGACAATATTGTCCATCGTTGAAAGCGTTTGATTTTCTTCGTACTGGCTGATTTCATTATATATGAGGTAATGCGAAAAGCTACTCACCACCAAAAATGGCAGGAGCAAAAGCAGTGCATAAGATACTAAGTGGCTTAAAAAAGTTTTGCTGATTGTGCGCATTTTACACCATCCTCTTTACTTTGTGTTCAAAACAAATGTACCACATATCATGCTAAAAGTCAATTTGAGGGAGAGCAAAAACGCCTGTTTTTACCGAAAAAGCACATTTTGCACAAAATGTATATGGTGAAATACGTGTTTTGTACACTTTTGTGTATTTAGAGGATGTACAAAGCACTTGAAATTGTGTAAAGTAAAAGTGCAAAAAACAAGAGCGCAAGTCGCTCGAAAATCCATTTTAGGAAGGAAAGAGAAAATGACCACACATATTCAGACAAACAGTTCTCTATCAAAATACCTGAAAAGGAAAGTGTTGAACAACTGGATGTTGTATCTATTTATACTGCCTTCCTTAGTCTACATTCTCGTGTTTTGTTATTGGCCCATGTATGGTGTTCAAATTGCGTTTAGAAATTACAAGCCTGTCCATGGCATTACAGGCAGTCAATTTGTAGGATTTAAGCATTTCATACGTTTTTTTAACTCCTATCAATTTTCTCAGTTGCTCACAAACACACTCGTTATCAGCTTTTACCAATTGATCGCAGGCTTTCCTATTCCAATAATTGTAGCGCTTTTAATTCATTATACAACATTAAAGCGGTTTAAAAAGACGGCGCAAACAATCACCTATGCACCACACTTTATATCCGTCGTTGTTATGGCAGGCATGCTCATTCTGTTTTTATCCCCTACTTCAGGGTTTATCAGTTTGGGATTGCAGAAATTAGGGTTTCCAAAAACAGCGTATATGCAGAATGCAGATTTATTTAAACACATATATGTGTGGTCGGGCATTTGGCAAAACATGGGCTGGGGGTCTATCATTTACATTGCTGCCCTTGCAGGGGTAAGCCCTGAACTGCACGAAGCGGCGGTGGTGGATGGGGCATCCAAATTGCAACGCATTTGGAATATTGACATTCCAAGCATCTTACCCACAGCCATTATATTGCTTGTTATGAACGCAGGGAGCATTATGTCGCTTGGTTTTGAAAAAGTGTACTTGCTTCAAAATGATGCGAACTTGCAGTCAGCAGAAATCATTTCTACCTATGTATATAAGATTGGTATACAGTCAGCGCAGTTTTCTTATTCCACAGCCATTGGGCTATTTAACAATGTGATTAACCTCGTGATGCTCTTGCTTGTCAACAAAGTGGCAAAATCATTGAGTGGCACCAGCTTATTTTAAAGGGGGATGAAAATGAGTACAATTCAGCTTTCAAAAAGAAATCATATAAAAGAAACTCGTGCCGACCGTATTTTAAATTATGTCATCAATACATTGCTTATTTTACTCGTGTTGGTGGTCGTCTATCCTTTGTATTTTGTAATTATAGCTTCATTTAGTGACCCCGTTGCCGTCAGTGGTGGTAAATTGACATTTTACCCAATCGGGCTGAATGTGGATGCCTACAAGCGTATTTTCAATGATTCACGCATTTGGACAGGGTATAAAAACACGCTGTTTTACACCACATTTGGTACGCTATTGGGCGTTATGCTGACAATTATGGCAGGCTACTCCTTTTCCAGAAAGGATTTAAAGGGCAGTGGTTTTCTCATGACGCTCTACATCATTACCATGTATTTTGGTGGTGGCTTAATTCCGACATACATGGTGGTCAAGCAATTAGGGCTTATCAATCAACCACTTGTTTTGATATTGCTCGGTTCTTTTTCTACCTATAACATGATCATTGCACGCTCCTTTTTCAAGCAAAATTTGCCTGACGAACTCTTTGAAGCAGCGTCCATTGATGGATGTGGAAATGGTCGGTTTTTCTTTTCCATGGTCATCCCACTGTCCAAAGCCATCATTGCTGTGCTCACCTTGTTTTACGCATCTGGACACTGGAATTCTTACTTTAATGCACTCATCTACGTAAATGATGAAAAATTATATCCTTTGCAATTGATTTTGCGTGACATTTTGGTAGCAAGCCAAATGATTAGCCAAGACATGAGCGACCCTGAAAGTGCAATGGAAATGCAACGCATTGCCGAACTGATCAAATATGGTGTAATCATCGTTGCAACTGTACCTATGCTCATTCTCTATCCTTTTGTACAACGCTTTTTCGTACAAGGTGTGATGATTGGCTCCGTGAAAGGTTAACCCCTTTTTACGCTTGAAATGTTATAGCAGATATGCTATAATCCCGAGT
>CAYTPJ010000059.1:0-12113 GCA_964439755.1 uncultured Oscillospiraceae bacterium | reverse complement strand
GAGAAAAATCCGTTATAATAAATATATCAGATGAGGAGGCAAAGTTTTCGATGAGAAAAAGGTATCAAGACCCCATCTTTACCAGTCAGAGCAGAAGGTCAAACGGTACAGGTATATTGATCATCATTGCGCTCATTTGTATTTTACTGACAGCAGTGGGTTTGAATATTTTAAACAACAAAACAGTCAAAGTGGTCAAACAGAGCATTACGCTCCCCAACATTCAAAAAAATGTGGAAGGCATAAAAATACTCCACATCAGCGATTTGCATGGTACATATTTTGGGGAAAATCAAGAGGATTTTCAAAAAGCGATTGAAAAGGAACGCTACAATGTGGTGACCATTTCGGGTGATATGGTGGATAAGGAGGGCAACTTTTCTGCATTTATAAAAATGCTTGAAGTGCTTAAAAAAGATGTGCCAGTGTATTTTGTGCCCGGGGATGAAGACCCTGCACCCATTGTGCCCCCTACGGATAACAACCAAAATATCAAGGCAGAGTACGTGCTCGCAGCAGAAAAAATGGGGGCAGTGTATCTGGATGCCCCTGTGTTGATTCAACAGGGGAATGGATCTTCTCAAAACTCTGTGTGGCTGTGCCCCGACTCTTTTTTTACTTTGGATTCTGAAAACTTAGAGCGTACATTAAACAGCTACAAAGAGAGTTTGCTTAAGCAAGAACAGACACTAAGTACGCAAAGAGAGCTTCAAAGCATTGAGTATCAAATGGATGTAATCAAGCGTTCCAACGAGGCAAAGCTTCAAATGCTATCTTCGGATGTGTACATTTGTTTAACGCATGAGCCTTACACGAGTACCTTTATTGACACACAAAAGGATGCTTTGCACGCTTCAGCAGCTGTGAGCTTTGAGAGCATCTCCTTGGTGCTCAGTGGACATTATTGCAACGGACAGTTCCGTTTGCCTTTTGTAGGCGCAGTGTGGGCACCCAAAGAGTGGGCATTGTCAAACAGTGGCTTTTTTCCGGACAATAACAGGATTTCGGGGCTTAAAATTGTACATGGCATTACGCAGTATATAAACCCTGGGCTTTCCACGTCCAACGTATATCCCTTATTTCCAGTTCGCTTTTACAATGCACCGTCTGTATCTGTTTTATCTTTTACAACCAAATTACAAACGCATTAGTATATTTTTTGAAATTAGGAACAAGGTCAATTGTTCTTAAAATAAAACACGAAGGAAGATGAACATGTCGAAGTACACCTATTTAAACAGGGAACTGAGTTTTTTAAAGTTCAACGAGCGTGTGTTGTTAGAATCGACAAGGGAAGAATTACCTTTGCTCGAAAGGGGAAAGTTTATTTCTATTGCGCAGAGCAATTTGGATGAATTTTTCATGGTCAGAGTGGGTAAACTCGTTACAAAAGTGGAAGAGAAGGACGAGCGGGAGGACATTTCGGGCGACACCCCTCAAGAACAATTGGAGAAAATCAAAAAAGATGTGCGCATACAAGTCAAAAAGCTGTATGGCATTTTAAACGAAAGCTTTTTGCCTGCTTTGGCTGAACAAAACATTCATATTGTAAGGTCAAATGCGTACACCAAAGCGCAGAAAAAGGGGCTTGAACAGTATTTTGAAGATGAACTCATGCACGTGATTACCCCTCGTGCCATTCACGATAAGCGCCCTTTCCCTCTGCTTAAATCTAAGCAAATGCACGTGGCAGTGCTCCTTAAATCAAGAGAGGACAACGCTTTTCGCTTTATGATTGTGCCTTTGCCTTCTACAATAAAGCGCTTAATTCCCCTTGAAACGATAGAGGGACAAAGGGATTTTGCCTTGCTGGAAGATGTGGTAGGGTTGTTTGCAAGCAAATGGTGTCAAAATAGCAAAGTGGTCAGTGCTGCACCTTTTAGAATAACAAGGAATGCAGACTTTGAGTATAACGACAGCGATGCTGAGCTTTTAATTCAAGAAATGCAAGACAATTTGCAAAAGAGAAAATGGGGTGAAATACTCCGTCTTGAAGTGGAAAAAGGCTTTGATCCACGTCTGCATACATTGCTTAAAAAATACATGGGCTTTAAAGAAGAACGTGTGTATTCTGTGGAAGGGTTCATCAATCCCAGCTTCTTTATGAAGGAAATGTGTAAAATGGAGGGGTTTGAAAACCTCTTGTATCCACCTTTTGTGCCCTATGTGGACGACCGTGTGAAAGAGGAGAAGGACATTTTTGCCGTTGTATCCAAAGGCGATTTGTTGCTCCATCACCCCTATGACTCTTTTGATACAGTCGTTCAAATGATTAACCAGGCAGCAGATGATGAAAATGTACTTGCCATCAAGCAAACGCTTTATAGAGTAAGTGGCAAAAGCCCTATTGTAGCAGCTTTAAAACGTGCTGTGGAAAATGGCAAACAGGTGACTGTGCTCATTGAAGTGCGTGCACGCTTTGACGAAGAAAATAACATCAACTGGTGCTTTGAGCTTGAAAAAGCAGGGTGTAGCGTGATTTACGGTGTGCCCAATTACAAAACACATAGCAAAATCACTCTGATTATTCGCAAAGAGCGTGAGGGCATTAAAAAGTATGTGCACCTTGGCACAGGCAATTATAATGACGTGACTGCTAAAATTTATTCGGACTTTGGTTTGATTACGTGCGACCCTGCTCTTGTTAAAGATGCCAGCCTGTTTTTCAACTGGGTTACAGGGTATCAAGATGAAATCAAACTGCATAAAATCATCTCTGCGCCTAAGTATTTAAGAGATACTTTTGAAAAGCTCATCAAGCAGGAAATGAAGAATTGTGAAGCAGGGCTTCCTGCCTCTATCATTGCAAAATGCAATGCTGTGACGGATAAGAAGATGATTAAATTGCTATACAAGGCAGCAGATCAGGGCGTTCATGTACACATGATTGTGCGTTCTGCGTGCTGTTTGTCTGTGAAAAAACATAAGAATATCACAGTGCACTCCATTGTTGGTCGTTTTTTGGAACATGCAAGAGTATATATATTTGAAAATGGGGGCGACAAAAAGGTATTCATGTCCTCTGCGGACTTCATGACGCGCAACTTGGACAAGCGTGTGGAGCTGATGTTCCCCATTGAGGAGCCTGATTTGGTGGCACGTGTGGTGCACTTGATGGCGCTTGAATTGAGCGACAATGTGCAAGCGTGGGTGCTTAAAAAGGATGGCACGTATCAAAAACCACAAGCCATCGAGCCTTTTGTCAGCGCACAGCTGGAAAATATGCACAAGGAATAAAAAGCAAGTAGAAATTCAAAAAAACACATAATTGCATCGAAAAACTGCTAAAATATTTATAAAAAAAGCTTGCAAGGAAGGCAAAAGTGTGGTATAATAATTTTTGTGACAAACGGACGGTCCGCTATGCGATTTTTTAAAAACGCTTATGAACGTCTATGAGGGAAGGAGGAACCTATTCATGAGTGAAATTATCCGTTCTATTGAACAAAGCCAGCTCCGTACCGACCTGCCCAAGTTCAACGTTGGCGACACAGTTCGTGTGTTCGTTAAGGTTGTTGAAGGCAGCCGCGAGCGTCTTCAGGCGTTCGAGGGTGTTGTATTGGCAAAACGCAATGGCTCCAACCGTGAAACATTCACCGTTCGTCGTATTTCTTACGGCATCGGTGTAGAGCGTACATTCCCCTTGCACTCCCCACGTGTAGACCACATTGAAGTGATCCGTCGTGGTAAAGTGCGTCGTGCGAAGCTCTACTACTTACGTGAACGTCAAGGTAAGGCAGCTAAAATTAAGGATGCAAGCTTCCGTAGAGGCTAATTCCAAGCTTAAACAGGTAAATCGTATGGTTTGCCTGTTTTTTTGTACAAAAAAATAGAGAAACACATATTTTCTGCCTAAATATCGTATACATAAAAAGGATGTACGCATTTAAAGGAGGAAATATTGTGAAAAAAATAGGCTGTATGCTCTTTTTATTATTAACTTTATCATCATCAGGCTTTTCTATGCCCCTTGAAAAAGAAGTGCCCATTACGTTGACTGCGCCTTGTTTTATATTGATGGAGGCAGAAACAGGGGCAGTGATTTTTGAAAAGAATGCAGACGAAAAGAGGCCTGCCGCTTCCATCGCAAAGCTCATGACAATTTTGCTAACGCTTGAAAAAGTAGAGCAAAAAGTGCTGGATATACATGCGCCTGTACGCATTTCAAGGCATGCAGCAGGGCAAATAGGGTCAGAGGCATTGTTGGATGAAAAGAGCACGTACACGCTCAACGACCTTTTAAAAGCCACTATTGTGGCAAGTGGGAATGATAGCGCTGTGGCGCTTGCAGAAAAAGTGAGTGGCACGGAGGAAGCTTTTGTAAAGGAAATGAACAGGCGTGCAAAAGCCCTTCAAATGACCAACACTGTGTACCAAAATGCAACAGGGTTGCCCCAAAAAAATCAATTTACTTCTGCACGGGATATCGCACGCATTTCAAGGGAAATATTAAAGCATCCTCTTTATTTTGAATATGCAAAAACATATTTATATACGCTCACACACCCTTCAAAAAGAGAAACGCATTTAACGAACACCAACCGTCTGGTGCGTTTTTACACGGGGTGTGATGGGCTTAAAACAGGCTCTACAAATGAAGCAAAATACTGTATTACAGCCACGGCAAAGAGAGATGACATGCGCTTTATTGCCGTTTTACTGGGCGCAAACACGAGCACTTTGCGCTTTAAAGAAGCACAGAATATGCTGGATTACGCTTTTTCAAACTACAAGACACACCGTGTTTTAAACAAGAATATGCCCTTAAATGAAAGCGTTTCTGTAACGTATGGCGCTCAAAAAAAAGTCAAGGTAGCGCCTAAAAACGATGTGTTTTTGTTGCTTAAAAATGGAGAAATTCAAGATATTCGGATAGAATGCGCACTCAAAGAAAACGTTCAAGCACCCATAGAAAAAGGAGAGGAGCTGGGCGAACTGTACCTTTATAAAAAGGACAAAAGAATTGCAAAAACAAAAGCCGTTGCATGGGAAAATGTCCCCCTGTACGGCTTTTTGCATCATCTGCTTTTGCTCGTTCGAGCCTTTTAAAGCATATTATTCCATGAGAGGCAGTGTCATCATGATTTCGTCAAAGTAACAATTTGTATCTATTTTCATGCCGTTTTTAACAGTGGACACAATTTCAAAATCAAACTTTTGATAGAGATTGATGGCACGTTCGTTGTCCTTAATCACGTATAAATCAATGTATTCGTACCCAATGCGTTGCGCACAGGAAATGCACTCTTTCATGAGCATGTGCCCAATGCCCATGTGCCAATACGCTTTGAGCACAGAAATACCAAACACAGCACGGTGTTGTTTGCGTGCACCTTTTTGCGCTTCAATGCCTGCCATAGCAATCAATTCATCATCTTTATACACGCCGATTTGCACGCTGTTTTGACTGGCTACATGCGCATTGATCCACTCTTTTTCCATTTCAAAAGTGATTTTTCTCTGGTCTGCACTGTGCGACAAAAAGTCCGTTTCGTCCGATACTTTTTTTAAAAAGTCAAGTGTTTGAACGGCTTCGTCCGCGCACGGGCTCTTTAAAAATACAATGGTGCCGTCTGACAAAGTGGCACGTTTATCATCAAATTTCATAGTTCATTCTCCTTTATTTTCGCAAGCCTTTGGGGTAGTTGTTTTTAAGCACTTCATCCACTACTTTTCCATATCCCAATTGGACGTTTTGGGCAGTAGGGGCAGCAAAGCAATTTGGAAATTGTGGAGCAGGGAGCGTTTCTCCATGCAACCACATTTTTTGCATTTGTGCATCAAGAGGCACTTGGTGAATAAAAGGCAAGCTCATGGGCACAGCATGGTCCAATATCAATCGATTGGCACGCACACTGCCCAGCGTAAGCCCCAATCTCAACACGTGCACACCCGATAAGGGGGGCACAAAAGAGGGGGGCGCAATGATTTTATCTTTAAAGTACGTGGCATAGGGGAGGGGGGCACGGATCACGTCATGAAAGGTTTTTTCAAGGAGTGCTTGGTCGGATGCAGACAGTTTTTTTAATTGCTCCTTGGGTCTGTCCTTTTCATTGCACTCTGCTTTTCCTGCCTTTACAAGGCATGCCACAAAGTGCCCTTCACCCTTGACTTTGTGAGGGTAAATGTGCATCATACCCTCTGATTGCCCAATGCCTTTTACAAAGAAAGGCTGGAGAGAAAAATCTTTGTGCGTGGACAGAAAATCTGCCATTTGGTGTTCGTTTTCATCTTCGTTAAACGTACACGTGCTATACACCATTTTGCCCCCTGCTTTGAGCATAATGGCTGCACTGTTTAGAATGGCTTTTTGGCGCACAACACATTCATGCACGTTGTCTTTAGACCACTCTAATATCGTTTCATTGTGCCGTCTGAACATGCCTTCTCCAGAACAAGGCGCATCCACTAATATTTTATCAAACGTATTTGCCCATACAGCGCTCAGCTTATCGGGATACTCATTGGTGACAATGGTATTTGTAAGCCCTATGCGTTCAATGTTGGAGGACAAAGTGAGCGCACGCTTTTTAATGGGTTCGTTGGACACGAGTGTGCCCTTGTTGTTCATCAAAAGTGCAAGCTGGGTGGATTTGCCACCAGGAGAAGCGCACAAATCGAGCACCACATCTTCTTCATTTGGAGCAAGCACAGTAGCAGGAATCATGGCAGAAGGCTCTTGAATGTAAAAAGCGCCTCCTTCGTGCAGTGCACTCTTGCCCAACTCGGAGTCATTGTCTATATAGTACGCATTTTCTGCCCATGGAATGGCGCATAGCTTTTCTATGTTGTCCACAGGTTTTAGTTTATTCAGTCGTACACCACGCACATAGGGCATAGAGAGCGCTTTTAAAAAAGCCTCTGTTTCATCCCCTAATTGCTTTTTCATACGTTCTACAAATGCTTGGGGCAATGTCACCGTGTCACTCTCTCCTTTTATCTTGAAATACCTTGGGGTATACAGGTTTGTAAAAAGCCTCGTCTTTTTGCATGATGGGGGGCAATCCTTGCATCAATTTTTCGTCGTCTGCATCTTCGTTTTTTAAATGCCCTTTCACCATGTTGATCGCACCTTTTAGCCCTTTTTTATGCTTTTCACTTCTTCTTTTTGTGCGTGTAGCAGGGAGTAAAGCGTAGGAATTTAAAAAATCGGTTTTTTGATCCTTGCTTGGAGGCGCTTGAACAGGAGAAACAGGGTGTTGTTCAAATAAATGCGTTTCATCAAAGGCGGGCATATAGGAGGCTTGCTCTTTTTCTATTTTCCCTGTGTGCTGTTTCTTGAAAAACCTCTTATTTTCGTCTTTGTAGAGGGAAATTTGATCGTCATACCCTTCTTCAAAGGCTCTGTTCTTCAAGTGATATTTTCCTTTTTTCTGTAATTTGAGTAACCAAAACTCGTATGGTTTCCAACGGATGAACCATACAATAAAATCTATCGACATTCCAACAAGCGCTAAGAAAAGCACAATGTACAGCCAATTATTTGCTATCAAATGTATTGTATCAAGACTCTTATTGGACGAAAGAAATTGCATAATAGAGGCTGTAATGTTTTTGAAAAAGCCTAAGATAAAAGCGAATATTGTTTCTGCAAATTCGTTCATTTTATTTCCTTATTCTTCTATTTTTCCGATATTGACTGTTACAAAGATTTCGTCATCACTCATGTACTTGGTGCCCTGTGGGCGAGTGACTGTGATGGATTGGACAACTGCACTGTCTTTACCCTCGATATCGATGATATCAGCAGGATATAAGTGTGTAACGCTGTCAAAATCATTGTCAGTAAAAGCAATGTCAATGAGCGCAGGCTCTGTTACAATGCTCTTGATTTCATACCCTTCTTTGGGCTGACCTGTTGTTAAACCCACAGTGGACACTGCCATGGGGCGAATGACGTAGAGCGTCTGTTCCACAGTGATGGAGTCAATATACACGCCTCCTGTAAAGGCATCAATATCCTTGGTGTCCACCACATTGTTATTCCTGTCATACAACACAAAGGGTACAGCACTTCTTTCTGTGCCCACTTGTGCAGGGAGAATGCTCATATCATACTGTGCGGCGCACCGTGTTACCTTTTCTACAAGGGATTTAGGGCCTGCAATTTCAATGTATTGAGGGTCTACGCTCGCAGCAGCGGCATAGTAGCCGTCAGGTGCATTTCCTTGAACATCTAAGCGCACAGGGATTCTTGAACGAGGCACATATTCTTCTACCATGACAGAAATTTGCTTTACGGACACGTCTGTAACATTGCCATAAGTCGAAGTGCTTGTGGTGATGACGTTGAGCTTTTGTTCACCAGCTGAACGGATTTTGTTCAAGTCTACACGCACATTGTAATTTTGAGCAGTTACCTGATTGAAATATTTTTGAGGCACATCTACTTTGATGCGCACATTAGAAAGGTTTTCTTCTTCAAGCCCAGACACAACAATGTAGCCGTTTCTACGCAATACGTCTTCGTTGTGCACATTGATGGTCACATTGTCAATTTGCTTGGGGCGCATCATCGTTTCATCTTGCATCAATATGCCCCCCCAAAGAGCAATGGAGATCACAACGCATGTGAGTTTCCATCCCCAGTTATGCAGGAGCATTTGAGCAAAATGATGGAGCAATTCTTTTATGGTTGCACTTTTAGAAGGCACTTTTGTTTTGTTGTCATTTTGAAAGTCATTGTTCTGCATTCTTTTTCTCCTTTCGTTTGAGCACATCTTTGAGTGCTGTTTTAAAGGGAGAGGGCTTTTCTTCGTAAATGCTGGAGAGCACTTTTTTTAAAGCGTCCATATCTAAATGACGCATCAAGCGCCCCTGACGTGCAACAGAAATAATGCCTGTTTCTTCGGACACAATGAGTGCAATGGCGTCCGTGTTTTCACTAATGCCCAGTGCGGCACGGTGCCTTGTGCCCAAATCTCTTGAAAGGGCGTTGGATTCACTCAAAGAGAGCACGCAAGCAGCAGATTCAACTCTGTGCCCACGGATAATCACTGCACCATCGTGCAAAGGCGTGTTGGGCTCAAATATATTTTCGAGCAAAGGAGAAGATATAATGGCATCCACAGGGGTACCCGTTTCCATAACGTCCTTTAACCCTGTTTTTTGTTCAAACACAATGAGCGCACCCACACGGCGCTTGGACAAACGCAAACAACAATGTGAAATTTCGTTGATGACACGTTGACTTTCAGAAATGCTGTCTTTCGCTCTTTCAATCTTTGTGCCACGGCCTATTTCTTCAAGTGCGCGCCTTAACTCGGGTTGAAAGAGAATGATGAGCACCATAGCCCCACTGTTTAAGATGGTGCGAAGCAACCAACTCAATGTGCTCAGCCCCACCATACTGCTGATATAACTAATGACCACCAATACAGCCAACCCTTTGATGACTTGAATGGCACGTGTTTGGCGTGTGAGCATGACAAGTTGATAAAGCAAAAAAGCCACAATGAAAATGTCGATATAGTCGGCAAGGTTCGGCCTATGGATGATGTTCCAAATGAACATTTGCATTTGATCCCATACTGATGTCAAACAATTCCCCTCCCTCCTGCATGCTTGTACATATATTATACACGATAATTTGAAATTTTGGAATGCCCTAAATGCAATAATTTAAAAAAATTTCACAAAAGATTGTCTTTTTTTAAGGGAAAGCAAGAAAAATTTACAAGAAGTTCAAACGAAAAGACTTTTTGCACGTGGTGAATGCAAAAAGTCTGTATTTCAAATTATTTGGTTAAGTCCAAAATAGGCATGGTGGTAGAGTTTTCTCCTCCCATGTAGGTGGGGAGTTTGCCGTCCCAAGCGTTGATTTGTTGCCATTTGATGAGGGGGTCTGTCAAGGATTTTGCAATCTTTTCATTGGCTTCTGCTTCTGCTTCGGATTGCACTTTTTGAGCGTATGCAGCGGCGTCAGCTTCTATCTTTTTAACAGAGGCTTGGGCTTCAGCTGAGATGCGATTGCGCTCTGCCTCTTGCTGTGTTTCCATGGTGTGCTGTTCTTGCTCAATTTCTGCTTGCAATTTCTTTTGCGCTGCCACTTGCTTTTGCTCAACGGCATCTGTAAAAGAGTCTGCAAAGTCAATGTTTTCAAGGGATACGCTGATGACGTTGATGCCGTAGCGATTCAGCTCTGCGCTCAAGTCATTCATGATGGAAGTGGAAAGTGCTTCTCTTTCCCCAATCAGGTTTTCAGCTGTGTATTTTGAAAATACTGCCTTTGTGTTTTCCAGTAAACGAGGGCGTATGAGTGTGGTAAAGTAGTTGACACCCACTTCTTTATAAAGCGTCATTGCAGTGGATTTGTTGATGGCATAGTTGACAGAACCCAGTACTTCCACCTGCTGAATGTCGCTTGAAAAAGCTTGTGTGGTAAACTCTGTTTTTTGTTCACGGTTATCCATCATAACCACTTTTTGTAAAGGGTTTTTAAAGTGGAAACCTGCATCTAAGGTGTAATTTTCCACCTTACCAAAGGTGGTTAATATGCCTGTGTACCCTGTGGGCACTTGCGCTGTACAGGTGGTGAAAATAAAAATACCCAGTGCGATTGCAACAATTAAGATAATGAGCGTTTTTGAACCTTTTGAAGTCATTGTCTGTTCTCTCCTTTTGTTTTGTTCATTTTTTCATGAACATACATTTAGTATACAGTATATTTAAAAAATGTAAAGGGCATGACACAAAATCGTACATTTTTTGGCTCCAATTGTCACAAATGATGTTTTAAAGTTTTTGAAACACGAATTTTTTGTTCCCTAAAATCATCAGTTTTTCCTCTTTTTCTGCTTGAATAGAGGCACCATCTTTTCTAAAGGTGTATATGTGTAAAAGAGGGGCAGAAATGCCGAGCACGTGTACAATCAGTTCCCCTTTTATAAAGGTGGCTAATACTGCATACTCCTTGCCTTCAATGGTGGTTGTTTGATACGTGTTATAAGGCATTTGAACAGAGAAGTTTGCGTTCAGTATATGAAAGTCAAGCGCAATGTGCATTTGCTCTGCATGTACTGTGATTTGTTCATTGATTGCTTCTGTTTTCGCATAGTATGTGCCGTTTAATGCGTCCGATACACTGTGGTCAAAGGATAAAGCAGGGTAAGACAGCGTATGCACTTTTTCCAGTAATCTCTGATAATCGTCTGCTTCGCTTTCGTTTTCTGTGTCCAACACAGGCAAGAGGGTATACAGCGCCTCAAGCTCTGATGCCATATCGTCTGAACCTGCCGTCATAGCAATCACCATGTCTTGGTCTTTAAACACAACGCAGTATTGCCCAAACGCACCATCTCCACGGTACACATTTTCTCTATCACAGCACCAAAATTGGTAGCCGTAGCCGTTTGTCCAGTTGGGGCGAGTGTCGTTTTCTAATTTGTTGTTCACTTGTTTTTGGGTGGCTTCTGCAATATAATCAGCAGGAACAATTTGCTTTCCCTCTACTTTGCCGTTGTTTAAAAGCAAAATGCCCATTCTTAAAATGTCTTGCGTGTGTGCATATAAGCCTGTGCCACCGTGGCAAATGCCATCTTGTGTTTTATCGTAAGAAAGGGTGTTTACATCTATGCCAAGAGGGGCGAAAAAGCGTTTGTCCAAAAACTCAAGCAGGTTTTGCCCTGATGTTTTTTGAATAATGGCAGAGAGCATAAAGGTGCCTGCTGTGTTGTACATAAACCTTTCGCCCGGTGCATAAGGCACAGGGAGGGCTAAAAAGGTTTTGACAGGGTCTTCTGATAAAAGCACAGGCAATGTGTTAGGCTCTTTGTGCCCACAAGACATGGTGAGCAAGTCTTTAATTGTCATGTTTTTTAAATGGTCGCTCATTTCTTGAGGGCACTTGTCTTTAAAAAAGGAAACTACTTTGTCTGTGATAGAAAAAAGCCCTTCATTTTGCGCAATGCCCACAGCAAGGGAAGTAAAACTCTTGCTCAAAGAATAAATAAGCTGTGTTTTTTGCTTTTCAAAAGGGGCATAATACGCTTCCAACGCTATTTTGCCTTTTCGATAAATGATGATGCTGTGTACGCCTGTTCTGTGTGTTTCATAATAGTCGAGCAGTTGAAGCAATGCTTTAGAAGGGAGGCCTACTTCGCTGTTTTTTGCAT
>CAYTPJ010000058.1:0-12209 GCA_964439755.1 uncultured Oscillospiraceae bacterium | reverse complement strand
CGAAAAAGAACAGAAGTAAGTGCGCACACACTGTATTTTTATTCATTTTACTGTATTTTTGTACATTGTGGCACAAAATTTTAAAAAACAGCAAAAAAACATTGACTTTTTTCCAAATATAGGGTATACTATGAATCGTTGACCAAATAAAGAAACGAGAGGAGGCTGTAAAGATGTTGAATTGCACAATGAATGTTCACCTGGAGAATGCTATGTATTTTTACAGCCACGCTGTCGCTTGACGAAATAAAGCCTTATTTTATCGTCGGCTACATTTTTGTGGCACGGCGTTTTTTTATAGGTTTTTACTGTATTTTTATTGGCAAAAGAAAGGAAAAAGTATGAAATCAAGACGTGCTCAACTCATGGGGAAGCTCATTCGTGACAACGCAAAATGGTTTATTGGGTCGCTTTTATGCACCATCGTTTGCGTGTTCATTGAATTTGTCGCTCCTCTTTTACTCGCAGAAACGCTCGACTACTATTTGTCGGGCAAACCCTCCACCATGCCTCAGTTTGTAAACAATATGATTGACAGCTGGGGAGGCGTGCCTTTTATGAGGCAAAACCTATGGCTCGTAGGGCTTGCACTCATTTTGCTCAACTTTTTAAGTGGATTGTTTTCCTATTTAAGAGGGCGCTGGCAAGCAACAGCAGGGGAAAATGTGTCGCTCTATTTGAGAGAAAAAATGTATCACCACATTCAGCGTTTGCCTTTTTCATACCATGTAAAGGCAGAAACAGGCGACCTTGTGCAGCGCTGTACCTCGGACATTGAAACGGTCAGACGTTTTTTATCCGGGCAATTGCTCGCTGTGTTCAACGCTGTGTTGATGATTGTGATTGCCTTGTCCGTGTTGTTTGCTAAAAATGTGAAAATCACATTGATCAGCATGATTATGATTCCTGCACTTTTCGTGTTCGCATGGCTGTTCTTTAAATGGGTAGTCAAAGCCTTTAAAGCCTCCGATGAAGCTGAAGGCAAAATGAGCGCCATTTTGCAGGAGAACTTAACAGGTGTGCGTGTGGTGCGTGCCTTTGGGCAACAGGAATACGAAGTCAACAAGTTTGAAACCTCGTGTACCGACTTAAAGAACAAGAACTTTAAACTCACCACCTTGCTCGCCATCTACTGGGCAACAGGGGATGCGATGAGCATGTTCCAAATGATGATTACGCTCATTGTGTGCATTTTTGCTGCCATCAGTGGCGAAATCACAGTGGGTACTATGGTTGTGTTTACCACATACATTGGCAAGCTCTTATTCCCCATTCGCCAATTGGGGCGCATTTTGTCAGACGCAGGCAAATCCATGGTATCCCTCGAACGTATTGACGAAATTCTCCAAGTCAAACAAGAAAAAGAAGTGCAAAACGGCTTAAAACCCTCTTTAAAAGGGGATATCCAGTTTGACCACGTCACCTTTAAGTATGACGAAAAGCACAAAGTATTAGACGATATGTCTTTCACCATCAAGCGTGGCGAAACAGTGGCATTATTGGGCGCAACGGGGTCGGGCAAATCCACCATTGTGCACTTACTTCAAAAGCTGTTTGACGTAAACAGTGGGGAAATTCGCATTTCCAATGTGCCCATTCAGAAAATGGACACTGCCTATTTAAGAAGCCACATCGGGCTGATTTTGCAAGAGCCTTTCCTCTATTCTAAAACCATCAAAGAAAATGTGGGCATTGCGCTCCAAGAATTAGACGAAGAGCGCATTGACCAAGCTGTGCAAGATGCTTGCGCCAAAGACTTTATTTTAAAGAGTGAAAATGGTTTTGACACTGTGGTCGGTGAAAGAGGGGTGACGCTCTCTGGTGGGCAAAAACAGCGTGTTGCCATCTCCAGAACATTGCTCAAAGACAATGATATTTTGGTGTTTGATAACTCTTTATCTGCTGTGGACACGGAAACGGATGCACTGATTAGACAGAGATTGAACGAAAGAAATAAGGATTTAACCACCATCATTATTTCTCACCGTGTGACCACGCTCAAAGAGGCAGACAGGATTTTTGTGCTTGAAAAAGGTAAAATCACGCAATCAGGTTCACATGATGAACTGTTGCAACAAGAAGGGCTGTACGCTCGCATTTTCAACATTCAAACTTCTTTGGAAGATGAACTTAAAAACATGCCACATAAAACCAAGGAGGTGGAAAACGCATGTCACAACTAAAAGAAAAAGACTATACGGAGAAATTTTCCCTCTCCCTTTGGAAACGCATCATCAACCATGCGCCCGGGTATAAAAAAGAGCTTGTCAAACTGTGTGTTTGGATGGCCATCACTGCCCTGTGCGACATTGTGTTTCCCCTTTTAACAAGATACGCCATTGACCATTTTATTGGAGAACAAACCACAGAAGGCATTGGCATATTCATTGCACTTTTCGTGTTCATTGTAGCGCTCCAAGTGGTTGCCATCTATCGTTTCCTCTTTGTTGGGGGCAAGATTGAAACAGGCGTATGCTATGAAATACGAAAAAAGACCTTCAAAAAGCTTCAAGAACTCTCCTTCTCCTATTTTGATAGAACGCCTGTGGGCTTTTTGATGACACGCTTAACCTCTGATGCACAGCGCCTTGCTGAAACCATCGGTTGGGCACTGTTAGACCTCGTGTGGGGCATTGTGGTGCTCGTGTTGGGCGCCATCACCATGTTCACCATTGACTTTAAACTGACACTCGTTGTGCTCTTGGTCACCCCTCCTTTAGGGCTTGTGTCATGGTATTTTCAGCAACGTATTTTAAAGACACAGCGCCATGTCAAAAAGACAAACTCTCGCATCACAGGCGCTTTTAACGAAGGCATCATGGGGGCAAAAACGACCAAGACGCTCGTGCGTGAAGACATGAATGAAGAAGACTTTAAAAAGCTTACGCACGAAATGCGTTCTTCCAGCATCAAGGCTGCTTGCTTGTCCTCCTTATACTTGCCCATTGTTGTATCCTTAGGCTCTATCGCAACAGCGTATGCCTTGTGGCAAACAGGCAATTATGTGCTTGTAGGCGCTATGAGCATCGGCACCGTGCAGTTGTTCGTCAACTACACGATTCAGTTTTTCCAGCCCGTGCGTGACATTGCAAACACATTTTCCGAAATGCAGTCTGCACAAGCAGCGGCAGAGCGTGTTATTTCCTTGCTCGAAACAGAGCCCGACATCAAAGACAGCGAAAAAGTGGCCAAGCTGTTTGGGGATAACTTCCATCCAAAATGCGAAAACTGGCCTGCCCTTCAAGGGGATATCTCTTTTAAAGATGTGTCCTTCAAATACAAAGAGGGCGAAAAGGTGCTTTCCCACTTTAATTTAGAAGTAAAACAAGGGGAAACGATTGCCCTTGTTGGCCCCACAGGCGCAGGCAAATCCACCGTTGTCAACCTCATTTGTCGCTTTTATGAGCCCACCGAAGGGCAAATTTTAATCGACCATGTAGACTATAAAGAGCGCAGTCAATTATGGCTTCAAAGCAATTTGGGCTATGTGCTCCAAGAGCCTCACCTTTTTTCTGGCACGATTCGAGATAACATTCGATACTCTAAAATGGATGCCACAGACAAAGAGGTGGAGGACGTGGCACGCCTTGTGCACGCTGATGCCTTTATCAAAACCTTGAAAGACGGCTATGATACAGACGTGGGCGAAGGGGGCAACCGTTTGAGCACAGGGGAAAAACAGCTCATTTCCTTTGCCCGTGCACTGCTCAAAAACCCTCGCTTGTTCGTACTGGACGAAGCCACTTCTTCTGTGGACACTGAAACGGAGCAAGTGATACAGCATGCTATTGAAAAAGTGCTCCATGGGCGCACAAGCTTTATCATCGCCCATAGACTTTCCACCATCCGTAATGCAGATAGAATATTGGTCATTGACGATGGGCAAATCAAAGAATGTGGCACACACCAACAATTGATTGAGAAAAAAGGTGCGTATTACAACTTGTACACCAATCAGTTTAAAGAAGAAAAAGCGCAAGAAATATTGGGTAAAAAAATGTAACACAAAAAAGGAACGAAAGTCAAATCTCGTTCCTTTTTTATATGCGTTTTTTTATTCTGCGTTATTTTCGAGCACTTGATCCCATGTGCCGTTTAAGGCATAGTCTGTGGCGAGCGTCATCACATCTCTTGCAAGCTTTGTTGTATAATTTTCCCTTGCTGCCTTATAACCATTGCCAATCACAACCACAGTAAGCCCCGTTTCCTTTTGATAATACGCATTCGAGGTCAGCCCATATAGCATACCTTGGTGCCCGTACCACGTGCCCCCTTCCAAGTCATCCACATGCGCAATGCACAAGCCGTAAGCGCTTTTACCTTTCACCGTTGTGCCTTCAATCGTCCTTTGATCCTTTTCCATCATTTCCACAGTTTCTTGATTTAGGATACGCACGCCATCTTTTTCGCCCCCATTGAGGAGGGCAATCATGAGCTTGGTAAGGTCTAAAGGAGATACAAAAACACTTCCCACCGTCATGGGCATATGCGCAATAGGGTCTGCAACAGGCAGATATTCTGCCCCTACTTTTTCATAGTGCGCAGGCGAACGCTCGGCACGGTGTTTTGTGTTATAAATAAAGCTTACATTGTCTTTTTCCTTTAAATGTTGGGGCGCATACCCTGCATCCATGCCCAAAGGCTCAAACACATTTTCCTGCATATACGTGTTCACAAACTGATTGGACAACACTTCAATGGTCGTCCCAATCAACCCACCGTTGATGTTGGAATAACGATATTTAGACCCTGGATGCACATTTGTTTGCATGTACTTTGTGCCTTTTTTTAAGTTATTCCAGTTTAACGTATACGTGCTGGCAGGCGCAATGGAAGACGTGTGCGACAGCACTTGCCTTAATGTAATCGGCTCTTTGGGGTAAGAGGGGTTGCGCACTTTAAAGGGCAACACATCGTCCAAAGGGGCATCCAGCTGAATTTTCCCTTGATCATAGAGTTGCATCAAGCCCACTGCGCTGATCATTTTTGTAATGGAAGCAATGCGAAACCGTGTTTCCATGTCCACCATATCGCTCTTGTTTCTCTTTCCATAGGGCATTTGAAACACCACTTGCCCTTTGTAGGAAATCACCACTGCGCCTCCTACAACCTTCCTTTTACTAAAGCACTTTGTCATGTACTCTGTCAATTCGCTATAAGGCACAGAAGGTTCTTCTTTACAAAAGCCACTGCAAGTTTGAAACAAAAACAGGCACACGAGAAAATAAAGTACAAATTTACGCATCGGAACAATCACCTTTCAAAAAACTTTTACCCAATTATACCATATTTGTATAAATTTGTAAAGTATGCATTTTATTTTGACATAACTTTGTCCCACGTGCCCTTTAAAGCATAGTCTGTTGCCAGCGCCATTATGTCACGTGCAAGCGACACTGTGTCCCCTTTTTTATATGCGTGATAGCCATTGCCGATCACCACAACTGTTAATTGTGTTTCTTTTTGGTAAAACGCATTGGCTGTTAAACCGTGAATCATACCTTGATGGCCATACCACGTGCCCCCCTCTAAATCACTGACACGAGAAAGCCCCAAACCGTACTTGCTTTCCCCTGTTACAGAAGAATTTTGAAGGGTATTTTGGTCTTTTTCCATCAATTCCACCGTTTCTTTAGACAGAATGCGCACGCCATCTTTTTCTCCCCCATTCAGGAGCGCAATCATGAGCTTTGTAAGGTCTAAAGGGCTGACAAACAAACTGCCGACCGTTATGGCAAGGTGTTCTTGAGGCTTGGCTTCATCTGTGTATTTTTCCGAGTCCTTCACATAGTATTTGGTTGTTTTTGCCAGACTATGATCTTTGTTGTACACATAGCTCACATTGTTTTGTTCCTGCAAAAACTGAGGTGCATACCCTGCATCTATGCCCAAAGGGAAAAATACATTTTGTTGCATATACGTGTTTACAAACACGTTAGAAAGTGCCTCTATTGTGCTGCCAATCAAGCCCCCATTGAGGTTGGAATACTGATAACTTTCCCCCGGCTTTGCATCTTTTCGCATATATTTTGTGCCCTTTTTAAAGTGATCCCACTTAGGCCAATAATAGTTTGAAGAAGCAATAGAGGAAGTATGCGAAAGCACTTGACGGAGCGTAATGGGCACATTTTCAAAATAAGGGTTAAACACTTTAAAGGGGAGCACTTTGTCCAAAGGCTCGTCCAACTGAACAAGCCCTTGTTCATATAACTGCATCAGCCCAACTGCGCTCACCATTTTGGTGACAGAGGCAATGCGAAACCTCGTTTCCATGTCCACAAGGTCACGGGCATTGCGTTTGCCATAGGGCATCTCAAACACAATGTTGCCCTTATAGGAGATCACCACAGCGCCCCCTACAATTTTTCTTTTATCAAAGCACCTTTTTACATAGTTTTCTACTTCCTCATACGGCACACTTTGGTTTTCTTGCGCAAAGCTTGTGCACGTTGTAAAGAGCAAGAGCAACACAAAAAACACTGAAAGCACCCTTTTCACAGCAAATCACGCTCCTCATCATAATGCCCTCAGTATACCAAATAAAGACAATTTTGTAAAGACACATGGACATATTTGGAAGTTTATAAAAAAATTTTACAAAAAAACCTTTTATACTTGCTTTTTTCCAGCATCTGTGATACACTAAATATGTGAAAAGAGGGCATTTAATAACCATAATTTTCATTGTTGTGGTTTGATGCACTTGAATTAAATTTTTTGGAGGACACACATCATGGGCAAGTTTATTGTAAAACAGGCTAAAACAGGTTTCATGTTTGATTTAAAGGCAAGAAATGGCGAAATCATCGCTACTTCTCAAATTTACACCACCAAAGAAAGTTGCAAAGAAGGCATTGAGAGCGTAAAGCACAATGCACCCATTGCCCCTGTGGAAAATCAAACTGTGGAAAATTTTGAAGAACTTTCTTTTCCTAAATTTGAAGTGTACACTGACAAAGCTGGTCAATTCCGTTTCCGTTTAAAGGCAAAGAATGGTCAAATCATTGCAACTGGCGAAGGTTACACCACACATCAGAGCGCAAACAAGGGCATTGAGTCCATCAAGACCAACGCACCAGATGCTGAAATTGTAGAAGAAGAATAATAGATTTTTTAACTCCTTTTATCATGAATTTTGAAAAATCCTTGTTCTTTTAAAAAGGGATATCATCCCTTTATTAAAGTTGCTCTTATATTGGCATGATTGTGCCTGTATAAGAGCTTTTTTTGTTCAAACTTTTTCTCCCACTTGAAAAAAAGCAAAATAAGTGGTATAGTAAAAGCGCTTTCAATGCGCATTTTGCATTCTAAAAGCAAAGTTTTGTACAGAGAGGGCACGCAAACTTTTCATCTGTACTTTCTGTAATTTCCCACTAATCAAAGGATTTTGAACGAAAATATCATGTAAGGAGAACATATGTATACAACAAACTTAGGTGCCTCCATATCCTATATCGGTGTCAATCACAAGGACATTGATTTATTTGAAAATCAATACATTGTGCCCAACGGTGTGTCTTACAACTCTTACCTCATTCAAGACGAAAAAATTGCGCTCATGGACACAGTGGATGCTCGTTGCTCTAAAGAATGGCTTTTAAATCTTGAAAATGCGCTCAATGGGCGTGCACTCGATTATATTGTAGTGCTGCACATGGAGCCTGACCACAGTGGCAGTTTAAAAGACGTGCTCCAAAAATACCCACAAGCCAAAGTGGTGGGCAATGTGAAAACATTTCAAATGATTGCACGCTATTTTGATTTAAACATTGAAGATAGAAAAGTACTCGTAAAAGAAAACGAAAGTTTGCCTTTAGGCGAAAGCCAATTGACCTTCTACATGGCGCCCATGGTGCACTGGCCCGAAGTGATGGTGGCATATGAAAAGAAAAGCAAAACGCTGTTTTCAGCAGATGCTTTTGGCAAATTTGGCACGCTCGACACACAGGAAGATTGGGACTGCGAAGCACGCAGATATTACTTTAATATCGTAGGCAAATATGGCGTACAAGTGCAAAATTTGCTCAAAAAAGTGTGTCCCTTAGACATACAGTGCATCTGCCCTCTGCACGGCCCTATATTGAGCGACAACCTTGCGCACTATGTGGAAAAATACAACATTTGGAGCAGCTATACCCCTGAAAATCAAGGGGTCACCATTGCTTGTGCCTCCATCCACGGCAACACCATGCAGGGTGCAAAGTTGCTTCAAGAAAAGCTTCAAAATCAAGGCATCAAAGTATCTCTTTTTGACCTTGCAAGAGATGACATGGCAGAAGCGATTGAAGATGCTTTTCGCTATGATAAACTCGTGCTCGCTTGCGCTACGTATAACAACGAATTGTTCCCACCCATGGAGAGCTTTTTACACCACTTAAAATCCAAAAATTATCAAAACCGTACTGTGGGCTTGATGGAGAACGGCTCATGGGCACCCGTTGCCGCTAAACAAATGAAAGATGTACTGAGCACATTAAAAAACATTACTTTGTGCGAAACAATCGTCACCATTCCTTCTGCTGTAAACCAAACAGCGCTTGAACAGATGGACAGTTTAGTGAAAGAATTAGCTGAATAAGCACATTTTCCCCCTTTTCATTTTCTGATATAAACAATTCCATTTTAAAACGCCCTCTCCTTTTTGAACATGTATTCAACGGGAGAGGGCGCTTTTTATTTCATTTTTTGATTAAAAGAAAGCTTTTATGCCCTTCTTTTATCCCTTACATGCGTTTATTTTTTTGCCATGTAAGCGTCCAGCTGTGCTTGGATGTTCTTGAGTACATCACGCAAGCCTGCCTGTTCCAATTTTTCAATGATTTCAGGAACTACAACAGCAGGGTCAGAAGTGCCTGTGATGAGCTCATTCTTATAGTCTGCCCACACAGCTGCCATAGCGAGGCACTGTTCTTGAATGTCTGTTTGGTCAAGCGTAAAGCCGAGTGCAGGAGAGATGATTGCTCTATCATAGCCTGCCCAAACTTTTTTCCACATGTCTGGGTCCGTAGGCACTGCATCAAAAGCAGAGGCTTCGTTGGGGCCTACGATGTAGGAACCTTGCGTGTATGCCCAAAGGCTCATGTTCTTCATACCAAGTTCTGTCTTTTTCACAATGCCTTCAGACACTTTTTCATAGTGTTTGCCTTCGATGCCGTACCGAGCGAGGGTACGATATTCTTCATTGGTGTTCATTAGATTGATGAGCTTTAAAGCAGCTTCCGGATACTTGGTCATACTGCTTACAGCTGTCATAGAACCACGGAGAGAATCTGTGTTCATGTATGTGCCGTCATAGCGAGCGATATAGGATTCCTTTTGGCGAGCGTTACTCCAGATGGTTTCAGCGCCAAACCAGCCTTGACCTGACTGCACAACGCCAGCCACAGAACGGCCCATGGACTCTGTAACAGCAGCATCAGGGTTGATATAGCCCAAGTTATACCATTCATGAATAACGTTCAAACGGTTGATGAATGCAGGAATTTCAAAGGCAGATTTCACTGTCAAAGCGTCTTCTGTGCCAATCTTTTCCCAGTCCAAACCGATTAAATATTCCATACTAATCCAGTCTGCAAGGCAGTTCATCCAAGAAGTGACGCCACCTTTTGAAATCATGAGAGGGTATTTGTCTGGATAGTCTTTTTTGTACATAGCCATGTAGTCGCCCATATCTTCAAAGGAGATATAGGGGTCAGGGCGCAAGCCTTTTTCACGCACGAAATATTCTGTGTCCAAAATCCAGAAAATTTCCATGGCATAGTCCTTCATATGAGGCACAGCATACAGTTTGCCATTCACATAAGAGCCTGCCCATACGTTTTCAGGCATAGAGGCAATAAGCTCTGGTGCATTCACGTTAATCAAGTCTGTGAGGTCTAAGAACATGCCATCTGCTACGTTGGTGGCAAAGTCATTGTACCAACCACATGTAAAGGCGATGTCAAAGTATTCGCCAGACTGCGTGTCAAGCGTGATTTGCTCGGATGTTTTGTACTTAAATTCACAAGTAACACCAATTTCCTTTTGGCTAATCTCATTGAGCTTTGCTTCCACTTCAGCCCAATCCACTGGTGCTTGCGATGTACACCCCAACCACCAAACGAGCTTAACAGGTTCTTCAGCGGATGCAAACTGTGCCAATGACAAGAGCATCACCAATGCAAGTAACAGAGCGAGTAACTTTTTCATACCAAAGTACCTCCTTTTTATTTTAACGGCTTCTGCCGTTAGAAACACATTAACCTTTGACTGCGCCAATGGTAAGCCCACTGATAAAATACTTTTGGAAGAAGGGATAGCTGAACATAATGGGCACGACAATGACGACAACGATCGCCATACGCATCGTTTCACTTGGGAGCACAGCAGAAGAATCTGCCCCCATAATGCCTTCGTTGTTCGTGAGATACGTAATGTCCTTTTCAATATTGACAAGCACGTATTGAAGGGGATAAAGCGCTCTTTCGCTTGTTTCAATGTAGAGCATGGCTTGATACCAATCATTCCAATATGCAAACGTTAAAAACAAACCGATGGTTGCAATGGCAGGGAGGGCAATTGGGAGCACAAGCTGATAGAAAATTCTAAACTGGCTGGCACCGTCAATTTTGCCCGATTCAATAATTTCATCTGGCACAGTGGAAGTAAAGAATGTTCTTAAAATAATTATGTAAAAGCTGGAACACGAAAGGGGTAAAATGAGCGCCAAATACGTATTTTTAAGCCCCAAAAGCTGTGTGTTTACTACATACGTGCTCAACAAGCCCCCGTGAAAAAGCATGGGAATAAAGATGAACACAGTGTAAAACCCACGCATTTTAAAGCTCTTTCGAGAGAGAGAATATCCCAGTGTGGTGGTCAAGCACAAGCCAAGCAATGTGCCCAATGCAGTTACAATTACAGAGTTTAAGGCGGCACGCCCCACCAAGTCTTTCATTTTCCATATGTATTCATACGCATCCACTGCCCATTTATTGGGCATAAAGCTATATCCGTGTGTCGCAATAGAGGCTTCGGACGTAAAGGAGATAATGATAACAAACACAACAGGCGTTAAACACACAATCGCAAGAAAGATAAAAAGTACGGAAAAGAAAAAATTTGTCACTGGCTGAATACGATTAAAACGAGATACACCCTCGGGCACTTTTTTTTGCTTTAATGATTTTTGCTTTAATGAAGTCATATGTTTTCACACCTCCTTGTTTAAAATAATGCACTGTCACTATCAATACGCTTGATGATAAGGTTCGCACACAAGAGCGTTAAGCATCCAAATGTGGACTGCAAAAACCCCGTTGCAGACACGTACCCATACACAGGGCGTGAAGTGTTAAACAGAGCGTTGAACACGTACACATCCAATGTGGTGTACACGCTACTCAAAGAGTTGGAGTTTCTCGTCGTTCTGTAAAACAAGCCAAAATCCGAGTTGAAAATGCGCCCCACTGCCATAATAAACATAATACTCATGATGGGTTTTAAAAGGGGAATGGTAATATACTTTGTCTGCTGCATTTTGCTTGCACCGTCAATGACAGCCGCCTCATAAAGTGACCCATCAATGCCACTGATAGACGCCATATACACCACCATGCCATACCCCACTGTTTTCCACAATTGGAAAAAGATCAGCAGATAAGGCCAACTGTTTTTCGCCTCCTCTTGATACCATTTAACAGGTGTTTTCCCCATCGCCAAAAAAACATTGTTCACCAATCCTTCTTTGGTGGCTAAAAAGGCATATACAAAGTAACCGACAACCACCCAAGATAAAAAGTGAGGCAAAAAAATTGCTGTTTGACAAAGCTTTGCAAGCCGTTTTGAATACAATTGTGAAATGATGATAGCGAGCATAACAGGTACAACGACACCGAGTACAATGAAAATAATATTGTACCCCACTGTGTTTCTAAACATCTCCCACGTCTTTTCCTTATTGTTGCTAAAAAGAAAAGAGAAATTATCCAATCCACACCATTTACTGTTGTTAAACAAACTCCAAATAAACCCTTTTCCAGGGGCTACACGATATTTTTTAAAGGCAATAATAATGCCAAACATAGGCAAATAACAAAACAATAAGTACCAAACAGTAGTGGGCACGCTGAGCAAAAAAAGCTGTAAATCATCCAGCGTAAACTTCTGTTTTCTCTTTTTTCCCTTTGTTTTCACGTATACTTTCTGTGCCATATTTGCCTCCCCTTGTT
>CAYTPJ010000057.1:0-12244 GCA_964439755.1 uncultured Oscillospiraceae bacterium | reverse complement strand
GCCTACAATCACCCTATGGTGCGTGTGTGCCACGATGTGGGGCACTCCAATTTGTTTGGCAACAACCTCTACGATGATTTTGAAGCACTCCATGATTTGACTGCGCTCTATCATATTCATGGAAATGATGGCAAACAAGACTTTCATTTTAATGTGGGCGTGGGTACGTTGGATAACGAGTTTTTAAAGAAAAAATTGCATGAAAAGCAATATGCTTTGCCTATGTTTGTGGAAGTGCTCAACGACCAAGATGAGCAAATGCGCCCTCTTGTGATGTTGCCTCATCGTGTGGCGCATTACTACAAGGAAGCTTGCCAAGTGATGGACGGAGAATGATTTTTAGGTAAATGGATGTATCACATCTTGATGTTTTTTAAAAAATGTCAAGATGTGATTTTTGTTATTTTTTGTAAAATAAGCATAAAAAAGAAAGAAAAACTATGAAAATTAAATTAAAATTTTGTGTGAAAAGGCAAAAAAAGCGCCTTCTGCTATTGATTTTTTGAGGTGGGTATGTTAATATATATAGTATAAAGGGGAAGGAGGTGCGCTTTTTTGGAACAGATTGTGTTGGGGATTTTTATCGCCTGTTCTGTACTGAGCGCATGCCTTCTTTTGAAAGAGTATAAGCACGTTCAAAAAGAACGTTTGCTGATGGAAAAATATAGGAACAGCAACTCCTATCAAATGATATACGAGTTTGTAAGAGAAGCACGCAGAATGGAAATAGATCAAGTGCGCATTGAAAATGATCGCATATTGTTCGTGGGTTTACCACCAGAAGGCGTGCTTTTTGACTATCGTTTGCCTTATGTGGGGCGCTCTTTGTACGGAGCACATGCACGCATTTTGGCAGAAGTGCTGGGGGAAGACATTCCTTTTCTCAAGTCTTACAAGTATTTGCTTACAAGATATCGCATTGTAAAGCCCAATCGTACTGTGGAGTACGGCTACACGTATACATTGCGCTCCAAATACAAAACGGAAATGTTGTATGTGAAAAATTATGCCTCTGTGTGATGCAGAGGTTTTTTTGTACAAAAAAACGGAGGGCACGAGAAGGAAAATGATGGAAATTATGGGGAAAACAAAGGAAAAACAGAAATTTATCAATTATTTTTCAAAAGTCATTGCAAAACTTGGGATTATCCTGTATAATTATTATAAATCACGTATGGAGGTCTGATGATGTACAAGCTATTGCTCACGACTGACCACCCCACGGTAAGGGAACTCTTTGAAACGGGGATTGATTTTGAAACATTAGGGTTTTCAAAGCCTATTGTTGTTCAGACACCAGAAGAAGCCATTGATGCACTTAAATCAAAGGCTGTGGATGCCTGTGGGTTTTATCTCAAAAACGTGGATGCAGATCCATTGCTCTCGTTTTTGCAAACAGAACGCCCTACTTTGCCTATTTTTACTGTGTACGCACAAAAGCAAAAGCAATTGGACGTATTAAAAGAGCTTCAAACGCTTTTGGACAGATTACATCTGGACTTTGCGGACGAAGTGTATGACGAAGAAGCGATGATGGACATTGTAAGAGAAGAGCTTGTGCACTCTTTGCTTGCAGGGGACATTGAGAAAAAAGAAGTTGTGGAACGCTGGTTACAGCTGATTAGAAGCAACATTGACCCTAAAAAAGCATGTATTCTTTTTGAATTGGATATGCCACAAGGAGAAATTTATTTGTCCGACCGTTGGCACCATGGCATGGAGAGATTGGAAAATGCCTTGAGAAAGAACTTTTTCAATCGCTATCAAGAAGACGTGTACTATGGTGTGGCTGTGCTTACAAATCGTCACATTCGTGTGGTGGCTATTCCCAACAAGGAATTGAAAGTGACCAAGGCTGCTTTGAATAAAACAGCAAAAGCACACGTGTTAGATACCATTGAGTATATTAAAGAGTATTTGGATTTGGACATCAATGTTCAAGAGGTAGGCGCTGTTGCCTCCTTGCTTGATTTTGTTGTTGAAAAATAAAGAGCTCTTTTAAGGGAGGGTTTAAAAATGGGATTTTTTAGCAATATCATTAGAGGTCAATTGATTGATGTCATTGATTATATTGATGATGCTCAAGACGTCATGGTGCACCGTTATGACATGAACGGTAAGGAAATTATGATGGGTGCACAGCTGACCGTTAGAGAAAGTCAAGTGGCTGTGATGGTCAACGAAGGGCAATTGGCAGATGTGTTTACTCCTGGTAGATACGAGCTTAGAACGCAGAATATGCCTGTTATGACAGCCCTTCAATCATGGAAATTCGGTTTTGAATCTCCTTTTAAAGCAGATGTGTACTTTATAAACACAAAGCAATTTTTAGACCAAAAATGGGGCACAAGCAACCCTGTGATGATGCGTGACCAAGAGTTTGGCATGATTAGATTGCGTGCTTTTGGTGTGTATGCGTTTAAAGTGGAAAACCCCATTGTATTTTTAAAAGAAGTGTTTGGCACCAACTCCCTGTTTACCACAGAGGATGTGAATGGTCAAATCAAGCGCATGATCGTGTCGGGCTTGTCTGATGCCATTGCACAGAGCAAAATCCCTGCTTTAGACCTTGCGGCCAACTATGATGAATTGGGCGCATATGCCCTTCAAACGCTTTCTCCACGCATTAAGGACTTGGGGCTTCAGCTCACTTCTTTTGTGATTGAGAATATTTCTCTCCCCGAAGAAGTGGAAAAGGCAATGGATAGAAGAACGTCCATGGGCGTTGTGGGGGATTTAAACCAGTACGCCAAGTTCCAAGCGGCAGAAGCCATGCGGGATGCAGCCAACAACCAGTCAGGCACAGCAGGCATGGGCGCAGGCTTTGGCGCAGCAGCGATGATGGGGCAAATGATGGGCGCAAGCTTTATGAACAATCAAAATGCGCAACCTCAAGCACCTGTTCAAAACAATGTGCAATCTCAAAATCAAGTGCCTTGCATCCAGTGTGGGCACATGATTGAGCAAAATGCCAAGTTCTGCCCCGAATGTGGTGCGAACCAAAACCCTGTTTGCACAAAGTGTGGTGCAAAACTCCAAAAGGGCACAAAGTTCTGCCCAGAGTGTGGTCAAAAGGTGTAATGCACACAAAAAAATGTGTTTTTCAATCTTTTTCATATAGAATTTGAAAAAAAGGTTGACAAGTTGGGTTATACGTCGTATAATATAATGCGGTCACGAATGGAGGGATGGTATGTATTTGGATGTTTCACAAGCGCTCTTAAAGCCCGAAACGCCCTTTCCCTTCCGTCACCAAGAGCAGCTTCCGCCTCAAGAGAGCTTCGGAGATACTATTGTGTTTGAAGGGCCAGTTGTGCTCGAAGGGCAATATGAAATTCTCGGAAACGCTTTACGCCTGAAGGGCCATCTTACGGCAAAGGCAATTGCTCCCTGTGCCCTGTGCTTAACCCCTGCTACCTATCATGTGGATGTGCCCTTTGATGAAATCATCACACATGTGGACAGGCTAACAAGCTTTATGACAGAGGAATGTGACCAAGTCGCCTTTGAAGGTTCCAAGGTGGATCTATATCAGATGGCGTTAACATTGACAGTGCTTGATTTACCCATTCGCTTTTTGTGCGAAGGAGGGTGCAAGACAGTGTCAACAGATATTCTCGCGCATGCTTGCCAAAAGGAAATGCCAAACCAGCATCCTTTTTCGGCATTGCAGCAATTGCTGACAAAGGATCAGGAGGTGTAAGTTATGGCAGTTCCAAAGGGAAAAGTTTCTAAAGCTCGCGGTCGTCTTCGTCGTACACACTGGAAGTTGAGTCTGCCCGCTTTCGTAGAATGCTCACAGTGTCACCAAACAAAGTTGGCACACCGTGTTTGCAAGCATTGCGGCTATTATGATGGCAAACAGGTCATCGTAATGGACGAAGACAAAAAGAATGCGTAAATTTCTCGTTGAAAGCATAGCCTGAAAACGCAGGAGGAAGTAAAGACACCCCTTTGTAGAGAGTGCAGTTCACTGGCTGAAAGACTGCTAAAGGTAGGAGCTTGAAATGTCGCCTGTCATGGGTCACGTGTGAAAATAAGTAGCTCGTGCGGGGTCGCCCGATATCGCGTTTTTGAGGCAGCGTATGCTGTAAATGAAGGTGGTACCACGGGTCGCCCGTCCTTTAAGTAGGATGGACGACCCTTTTTTTCATTCTTTTTAAAAAGTGTGGAATGTACAAAAAGATATGCAAACGTGATTTAAAAAACAGGGTGCAAGTGCTTGTTTTTTAAAAACGTATTTTGATATAAAGGAGGAATGGTGTATGTCGATATCGCAAATTTTACAAATTTTGTGCTTGGCGCTCCTTGTGTTTGTCTGTTTTTCTTCTATGAAGATTGCAGGCTGTTTTGTCAAAAACAACGATAAAAAGCAAGAAGAAGTGAGCTTGCTCATCAAGGGTGGCGCATTGGTGGTTGCCATTCTCTTATTCCTGTTGTTTTTCTTATAAATAATAAATGAGGTGCAAATATCATGGCAAACGAAGAAGTGAAAACAGAAGAATTTCAAATGGAAAAAACATACAACCCACAGGCGATTGAAAAAGAAACATATCAAAAGTGGGAAACAGAAGGGGCATTTGTTGCCAAGCGTGTGGAGGGCAAAAAGCCTTTTACCATTGTGATGCCTCCTCCTAATATCACGGGGCAATTGCACATGGGGCACGCCATGGACGGTGTACTTCAAGATGCGCTCATTCGCTACCACAGAATGAAGGGTGACCCCACTTTGTGGCTTCCTGGCACAGACCATGCGTCTATTGCAACAGAAGTAAAAATCGTGGATAAATTAAAAACAGAAGGCTTGACCAAGGAAATGCTCGGCAGAGAGAAATTCTTGGAAAGAGCATGGGAGTGGAAAAAGGAATACGGTGGCCGTATCACGCAACAATTGCGCAGAATGGGCGCCAGCTGTGACTGGTCGAGAGAACGCTTTACCATGGATGAGGGGTGCTCTGAGGCTGTAAAAGAAGTGTTTGTAAGGCTCTATGAAAAGGGCTTGATTTACCGTGGGGACAGAATTATCAACTGGTGCCCCGTGTGTAAAACAGCGCTTTCTGATGCCGAAGTGGAATATGAAGAACAGGCTTCTCACCTTTGGCACATTCGCTACCCCGCAGAAGACGGGGGAGAAGGGCTGATTGTTGCCACTACTCGTCCCGAAACCATGCTCGGGGATACAGGCGTAGCTGTGCACCCAGAGGACGAAAGATATACACATTTAAAGGGCAAGAATGTGATTTTGCCTTTGCTTGATCGCCCCATTCCTGTCGTGTTTGACAGCTATGTGGAAAAGGAATTTGGTACAGGCGCTGTGAAGATGACCCCTGCGCATGACCCCAATGACTTTGAAGTGGGCAAGCGCCACAACCTCCAAATCATCAAAGTAACCAACGATGATGGCACAATGAACGAAAATGCAGGCAAATATCAAGGCATGACCACCATGGCTTGTAGAAAACAAATCGTAAAAGATTTGGAAGCAATTGGTTTGCTCGTTAAAATTGAAGATTATACGCACAATGTGGGCACCTGCTATCGTTGCCACACCACAGTAGACCCCCTTGTGAGCCGTCAGTGGTTTGTGAACATGGCACCTCTTGCAAAGCCTGCAATTGATGCAGTAAAAGAAGGCGAAACCAAGTTCTTGCCCGAAAGGTTTAGCAAGATTTACTTTAACTGGATGGATAATATCCGTGACTGGTGTATTTCTCGTCAGCTTTGGTGGGGACACAGAATACCTGCATGGTATTGTAAAGACTGTGGCCACATGATGGTAAAGAAAGAAACACCCACTGTGTGCGAAAAGTGTGGAGGCACACATTTAGAGCAGGATGAAGATGTGCTCGACACATGGTTTTCTTCTGCCCTTTGGCCCTTCTCCACTTTGGGATGGCCAAACCAAACGGAAGATTTAAAGTATTTTTACCCCACCAATGTGCTTGTAACAGGGTATGACATTATTTTCTTCTGGGTGGCTCGCATGATTTTCAGTGGCATTGAGCAAATGGGCGAAGTGCCTTTTGACACCGTGGTCATTCATGGTTTGGTGCGTGATGCGCAGGGCAGAAAAATGTCCAAATCCTTGGGCAACGGCATTGACCCCCTTGAAATTATTGACCAATACGGCGCAGATGCGTTGCGTTTTTCTCTCACCATGGGCATTAGCCAAGGCAATGACACACGCTTTTCCACGGAAAAAGTGGAAATGGCACGAAACTTTGCCAACAAGGTATGGAATGCTTCTCGCTTTGTGCTCATGAATTTGGATAAAAAAGAAGATATCCAAACAGAGCATTTACAGTTGCCCGACAAGTGGATTTTGACCAAGTTTAACAGCGCAGTGGAAGAAATTACAAGCGCTATGGACCATGCAGAATATGGCCTTGCCACACAAAAATTGTATGACTTTATTTGGAATGAATTTTGTGACTGGTACATCGAGCTTGCAAAGAGTGGGCTTTTGGGCGAAGACGAAGTGCGTAAGAGCACTGTGCGTGCTGTGCTTCAACTGGTGCTCGAAGGGTTGCTCAAGCTTTTGCACCCCTATATGCCTTTCTTAACAGAAGAAGTGTATAAGAATTTGCCTGGAAACGAAAACGCTTCCTGTATGCTCAGCGCATGGCCAGAAGTCAATCAAGCGTTGATTTTTAAAACAGAAGAAAAGCAAATGGAAAACATCATGGAAATGGTGCGTGCCATTCGTAATTTACGCCAAGAGCTCAATGTGCAAGTGGGTCACAAAGCACGCCTCATGGTGCGCCCCAACAAGGAGAATGCACACGTGTTTGACCAAGCAGAAGCGTACTTCATGCGCCTTGCAAGCACTTCTCAAATGAGCATTTTGGGCGAACAAGACGTGGTGACTGAAAAGAACGTGACAGCCGTTTGCCAAGCAGGCGAATTTTTCATTCCATTGGGCGACCTTGTGGACTTTGAAAAGGAAAGAGCACGCCTCAACAAGGAAAAAGACAATTTGGAAAATGAAATCAAGCGTTCTGAAGGCAAGCTTCAAAACGAGGGCTTTGTGAAAAAAGCGCCCGAACAGCTCATCCAAAAGGAAAAAGAAAAGCTTGAATTGAACAAACAAATGCTTGAAACACTCATCAAGCGCATAGAAGAACTTTAATAGAAGAACTTTAATAGAAGAACTTTAATAAAAACATAGCACTGTGGAAAGAAAAAGGGAGAGCATCATGCGCCCTTTTTCTTCTACATAGGGCGAAAGGCAGTGTGTGATATGGAATTTGTGCATGAACCTGTGCTGTTTAACGAGGTCATGGAATACTTGAACGTGGAAGAAAATCAAACGTATGCGGACGGTACACTGGGTGGGGGCGGCCATAGCGAAGGCATTTTAAAGTGTGCACCCCATGTACATTTGTTTGGCATTGACAGAGATTTAGAGGCCATCCGTTCGGCATCTTTGCGCCTAAAAGCGTATGAATATTTCACCCCCATTCATGGCAATTTCCACGATGTAAAAACATTGCTTCCAGAGGGCACAAAGCTTTCTGGGGGGCTTTTAGACCTTGGGGTTTCCTCCTATCAGTTGGACAATGGCGACAGGGGGTTTTCCTATCATGAAGATGCAGACCTTGACATGCGCATGGACACCTCAAAGGGCATCACGGCAAAAGAGTATTTAAACCATGTGTCCGAAAAGGAGTTTGCGCAAGTGCTGTATGATTATGGGGATGAAAAATGGGCAGCACGCATTGCCAAAATCCTCATTGAAAAAAGAGAAATTGCCCCTTTAGAAAGTACAATGGACTTGGTCAAGGTGGTGGATGCTGCCATTCCAAAGTCCATCAGACGAAAGGAGGACGGGCACCCTGCTCGCCGTACTTTTCAAGCTGTGCGCATTCAAATCAATGATGAATTAGCTCCCTTAGAGCAAGCGCTTATGGATTGGGTGGACATGCTGGAAGATGGAGGCAGATTGTGCGTCATTACTTTTCATTCCATTGAAGACCGTATTGTAAAGCACTGCTTTAAAAAAATGCAAAACCCTTGCACGTGCCCTCCTAAAATGCCTATCTGCGTGTGCCATAAAAAGCCTTTGGGCAAGGCCATCGGAGGGGCAATCAGACCTTCCAAAGAGGAGCTGGACAAGAACAACCGTGCACGTTCTGCCACCCTCCGTGTGTTTGAAAAAAGAGAAATCAAGGGCTAAAAGAAAGGGACAAACATGCTGTACGTTGTTGCAACACCCATAGGAAATTTATCGGACTTTTCTCCACGTGCCTTGGAAACGCTCAAAACAGTTGATTTAATTGCAGCAGAAGATACACGAGTGACAATGAAATTGCTCAGTGCGTTTGATGTGCACACCAAATTGACCAGCTATCATATGCACAATGAAAAGGAAAAAGCACAGTTCTTAGTGGACAAAATATTAAACGAAAACATGCACATTGCGCTCGTTACAGATGCAGGCACGCCAGCCATTTCAGACCCCGGCACCTACCTTGTCAAGCTGTGTGCAGAAAATAATATTCCCTGTATTCCCATTCCAGGGCCTACGGCGATGGCATCAGCTGTGTCCGTCAGTGGGTTTGACTTTACAGAGTTTACCTTTTATGGCTTTTTGCCACGAGAAAAAAAGGCGCTCAGAGAAAAATTAGCCTCCATGAAGGGAACCAGTGGCGCAGTCATTCATGAATCTCCTTATCGCATCATTGATTTGATGGAAGAAGTGCAAAACGTGCTCCCCAATGCACTTGTAAGCGCAAGCTGCGATTTGACCAAATTGCATGAACTCACCATCAGAGGTACCCCTCAGCAAGTGCTCGACATGCTCAAAGCCAACGAAAAGAGCAACAAAGGGGAATATTGCGTGGTGCTCGATGTGCGCAACGAAAAAAAGCCCCAAGAAGTCAAAGTCAACGCTTCTCTTGAAGCACGCATTTTTGAAAAAACATTGTCAGGGCTTTCTCTAAAAGAGAGCGTCAAAGCCTTGCAAGAAGAAGGCGAAAATAAGAATGCGTTGTATCGGGCTTCATTGCGTGTTAAACAACACCTTGAGGGGTTGTAAGACCTCATATGTGGTGTCAACTGCTTGAGGGGTTATAAGACCTCATCTGTGGTGTCAACTGCATGTTTTCACTCGGTCACGTACTATCCTGTACGCTCCCTCGTGAAAACATTTGTTTCCTAACATCTGAGGCCTTCTAACCCCTCAAGGGCGCCCATAAGGTTAGAAACAAGCCCTCAAGAGCGCACATGAGGTTAGAAACAAGATTTCATCTGTGGTGTCAACTGCATTACGTTACTACATCATATAAATACAACAGGAATTTTAAGGAGTATCTTATGGAAAAGTTTTGTGTGAAGGATACGTTTTATTTAAACGATGCCCCTTTTCAGGTGATTTCAGGGAGTATGCACTACTTTAGAGTGTTGCCCGAATATTGGCTGGACAGGCTCAAAAAGCTTAAAAACATGGGGTGCAACGTGGTAGAAACGTACATTCCGTGGAATTTGCATGAAAAAGAAAAGGGGCAGTTTGACTTTTCTTACATGCTGGACATTGAGCATTTTGTGCATTTGGCGCAAGAAGTGGGCTTGTATGTGATTTTGCGCCCTTCTCCCTATATCTGCGCTGAATGGGAGTTTGGTGGGTTGCCTTACTGGCTCCTCAAAGAAGATATGCGCTTGCGTTGCCGTGACGAACGCTTTTTAAAGCACGTGTTTGCCTACTATGATGCGCTGTTTGCACGCCTTGTGCCCCTGCAAGTCACGCACGGTGGCGCCGTGATTATGATGCAGGTGGAGAATGAATATGGCTCTTATGGGAATGATAGAGAGTACCTTGAAATATTGGCTGACTACATGCGCAAAAAAGGGGTGGACGTGCCTCTCATGACGTCAGATGGCCCGGGGCATGATATGATGGCGTTTGGGCAAGTGGAGGGCGCTGTGCGCACAGCCAACTTTGGGTCAAGAACGGATGAAGCATTTGATTTCCTTCAAACGCTGGGCATAAAGCTCTTGATGTGCACAGAGTTTTGGAATGGTTGGTTTGACCATTGGGGTGGCGAACATCACAAGACAGCGAAAGAAAAAGTGTGTGCTGAATTAGAGCGCATGTTGGACAGAGGGCATGTGAACTTTTACATGTTCCACGGGGGCACAAGCTTTGGGTTTATGAACGGGAGCAACAGCAATGGAGCGCTTATGCCAGACGTGACGAGCTATGATTACGATGCGCCAGTGAGCGAAGATGGGCAGTTGACGGAGAAATATTTTGCTTATCAAGCGTGCATGGAAAAGCATTTGGGGCATAAAATAGAGCAGCTGCCTTTGGACACAATCAAGCGTTGCGCCTATCAAAATGTGCAACAGCAAAACGCAATTGCGCTCTTTGATGCCATAGACGAAAAAGACTATGTGCACAATTTGTTCCCCCTTTCTATGGAACAATTGGGGCAAGGCTATGGGTACACCTTGTACCGTGTTTTTGTGACGGAAGAACAGGAAATATGGCAAATTGAGTTGACAGGGGCAAGGGATAGAGCGAGCATTTTTATAGATGAACAGTATGTGACCACGCTGTATGACAATGAATTGGACACCCCTTATAGGTTAGACACCCCACTTTCTGTAAAAAGAGGGTCTACTGTGCATGTGCTGGTTGAAAACATGGGTAGAGTCAATTATGGGTGGCGCATTGAAAAGCAGAAAAAGGGCATAGATGGCAACATTATTTTAAACGGTCATATTGTGTATGATGTGGATATGCTGTGCTTGGATGAACAAAGATTGCTCGAATATGCGCAAAAGCAAAAAGGGGAAAAATGTGGTGCGCCTTCTTTCTATCAATTTACAGTGGAGGTAAACCAAAAGGCAGACACGTTTGTCCAAATTGAAGGGTCTAAAAAAGGCAATGTGTTCATCAACAACTTTAACTTGGGGAGATATGATCATGTAGGGCCACAAGAAAGATTGTATTTGCCTGCCCCTCTTTTAAAGGAAGGGGAAAATCTCCTCACTGTGTTTGAAGCAGAAGGGGAGGGCACTTTAAAAGTAAGCTTTTTTGACACACCAAAATTAGAAAAATGAGGGTGAAACATGTATAAGGGAAACTTGGTTTGCTTGCGTGCGTATGAACAGGATGATGTGATGTATGCACACACCTTTGTCAATGATTATAGCACGATGAAGGGCGTAATGTCAGGCATTTTGTACCCTTCTTCTTTTGAAGATGAGATGATGTTTAAGAACAATCAAACGAGCTACACAAGTGGTGCATATCAGTTTGCCATTGAAACGCTGGAAGAAAAATTGTTCATTGGGCGCTGTGGGTTTACCCGTGTGGACTTTAAAAACAGAGTGGGCGAACTGGGCATTGTGATTGGCTTAAATAATTTTAGAGGCAAGGGCTATGGCACAGATGCTGTGAAAACGCTCATTCAATTTGGGTTTGATGAGCTGAATTTGCGTAAAATAAAAGCAAGTGTGTTTGATTTTAACACACCTGCTATTCAATCCTATCAAAAATGTGGTATGGAGATTGAGGGCACCTTAAAGCAAGAATTGTACAGAGAAGGGGCATACCATGATGTGGTGCTCTTGTCTATCATCCGTAAAGACGTTTAAACAAAACAATGGTTTATTTAGAGGGGGCGAGCGCTTCCTCTTTTTTTGTATTCTGCTTTTTTATCGTGAGCACAATGCCCACAGATATAAAGAATAAAAAGTTTGGAATGGCATAATTGATAAAGATAAAACTTTCTAATAGGCTATGGATGAGGAGCACAGGGGGTAAAAGGGCAAGAACACGATCTTTAAACGCATAGCCTTTAAAGAATAAAATGTGAAATAAACGGACGGACAATAGTGCGATAACAAGCAACATCAGTGCAACACCGGGCATGCCTGTTACAACGAGCACTTGCAAGAAGGCATTGTGAAAGTGATAAAAGTAAACATCAAATGAGGCATATTGGTTTGCAAGCTTGTTAATATCAAAATCCAACCCACCATAGAGGATTGTTTGGGGACGTGCTTTGATTAAAGGAAAGATTGTTTTGTAAATATCTGTTCTACCAGACAAGGTGGGTAGACTGTTCCGAATGGAACGATGATTGACATTCGTATACACCCGTTCATCTTCTTTTGTTTCCTCTGCAAAAGCAGAAGTGAAAAGTAAGGAGGATACATCCTTTTTTTCCTCTTTGGTTTGGTTATAAATGGTGGCTTTTTTTAATGTTAAACGAGAAATGTCGAAAGCTTTGTACGT
>CAYTPJ010000056.1:0-12345 GCA_964439755.1 uncultured Oscillospiraceae bacterium | reverse complement strand
TCGCTTAAATTGCTCAAACCAATTGGCACGCTTTTTGGAGCAACAGGCAAAACACCTTATGATGTGGGCGTTATTGTGATTACAATTCCCCTTTTTATAGTCACTTTTCTTTTACTTTTCTTTTACCACAGGGATTATCCGTATGACTATATTTTGAGTCATCGTAGAGCGTACAACGTTAAAAAAAGCAAAGATTTTTACAAGGTATCTATCCAAAATGTTCTTTTAAGTATTGTACCAGCAGTGTTTTTTCTGCTTGTGATTTTTCAAAATGTGATTAGAAATGTAAAGCTAAAAGAAGGGTTGTTTTCTTTCGTCACTTCTTTTATAAAGCAGATAAAAACACCTTTAGATAATGAGCAGTGGGCAACGCTCACTGTAATATTTTTGTTTATTTACTTGCCTATTTACTTTATTCGGAAAGTAAATGCTGTAAAGCTTTGCATCAAGGAGGGCACCAAAATCTATGCGCCTTGACAAAATGCTTTCTTCCCTTGATGTGGGCACGAGAAAAGAGGTACAAAAAATTGTGCGTTTAGGGCGTGTAAACGTAAACAATCAGGTGGTGAAAGACCCTGCATTTTCTGTTCAAGAAAATGATTTGATAAAGGTGGATAACCAAACGCTCAACACGTGTTTAAAACGCACGGTTATGCTCCATAAACCTTCTGGGGTGCTCACAGCTGCTTTTAATAAAAAGCAAAAAACAGTGATGGATTTACTGCCTTCTGTATATCAAACTTTAAATTGTATGCCTGTTGGAAGGTTGGATAAGGACACGACTGGTTTGCTTTTATTAACCACAGATGGTGAGCTTTGCCATCGCCTGATATCCCCCAAATATGGTGTAAAAAAAGTGTATGTTGCTTCTGTGGATACACCTTTACAAAAAGAGGACATAGAAGTGTTTGAAAAGGGCATTTCTTTTAAAGATTTTGTGTCCTTGCCTGCAAAGTTAGAAATAGTGTCTGACTATGTGGCGAAAATCACTGTAACAGAGGGCAAGTATCACCAAGTGAAACGTATGCTCCAACACGTGGGGCATCAAACGCTCTCTTTAAAGCGCATTTCTTTTTCTATATTTGAATTAAAAGACGCTTTAAAAGAAGGGGAAATGAGAGAACTGACAGAGGAGGAAAACAGGGCGCTGTATCGCTCTGTTCAAATGGAATATTGAGCCAGATGTATTTTGAAAGAGAGCCAAACAGCAAGTCCAACAAAGTAAAATTCAGCTTTTTGTTTAAAGATAAACCTTTTAGTTTTTACACAGACAGTGGTGTGTTTTCAAAAGGCGAAGTGGACAATGGCACACAAATTCTCTTAAAGAGCGTCAAACACGTGCAAGGGGATGTGCTCGATTTAGGCTGTGGGTTTGGCGCAGTGGGCGTAATACTGAAAAGCTTTTTTGATGTGAACGTGACAATGTCGGACGTTAATTTGCGTGCACTCTCCCTTGCAGAGGAAAATTTAGCCTTAAACTGTGTGTCAGGCAATGTGCTTGAAAGCGATGGATTTTCAAACATTACCTCCTTTTTTGACTGTATTTTGACAAACCCTCCCATAAGAGCAGGCAAGCAAGTGATTTATCGCTTGTTTAAAGAAAGTCAAATGCACTTAAAAGAAAAGGGCATTTTGTATATCGTCATTCGCAAACAACAAGGGGCAGAAAGTGCAATTAAATATTTAAAAACGCTTTTTGAACAAGTGGATGTGATTGAAAAAAGTGGAGGCTTTTGGATTATAAAAGCAACACAAAAACACATAGAAAATGTATAACAAAAGGAGAAAAACATAATGTACAACAAGGAATTTTTTGACAAAGGACTAAACAGAACACACACATCTTGTGCCAAGTGGGACGAAATGCCTCCCATGCATGAAGGGGATGTGCCCCTTTGGGTGGCAGATATGGATTTTGAAGGTGCAAAGTGCATAGGCGAAGCGATCCAAAAGCGTGCTGAGCACCCTTGCTTTGGGTATACGCTCATTGAAGATGAAGATTACAATGCTTTTACAAACTTTGTCAATCGCCGTCACGATATGGACATACAAAAAGAAAATACCTGTATGATGCCTTGCGTGGTAACAGGGCTTAAAAACGCTGTAAGGATGTGTACAAATGAGCAAGACAGCGTGGCAATTTTCACCCCTGTATACGGGCCATTTTATTATTCTATTTTGGAAAACAATCGCACAGTCATAGAGTGCCCTTTTATAAAAAACCAAGATAATACGTTTGCGTATGACTTTGAATTGCTGGAAGATATTTTAAAAAAAGGCACAAAGCTTGTGCTCATGTGTAGCCCACACAACCCCATGTCTAAGCTTGTCACAAAAGAAGAACTTTTAAAAACATTGGAGTTGGTTAGAAAATACAATGCAACGCTCGTGGTGGACGAAATTCACGCAGAGTTTGTGTACGAAAAAGGTGCGTTTACCCCCATTATGAATTTGGTCAATGAAAAGGACAAAGTATTGTCTTTTATGAGCGCAAGCAAAACCTTTAATGTGGCAGGGTTACAGCAAGCAATGCTCGTAAGCAAAAACAAAGAAATGCTGGATACCATGTGCAAAAACATAAGCGCAAGTGGCATTGTGTCGGGCAATATATTTGCCCTTTGTGCCACCCGTGCAGCGTACAACGAAGGGGAAAGCTGGCTCGATGGTTTGCTTGATTATTTAAAGGGCAATATATCCTTTTTACAAAAGTTTGTACAAGAAAATTTACCCAAAGCACATTTAACACCCATACAAGCGACATACCTTGCATGGCTGGATATGTCAGCATATGAACAGGACATGAAAAAATTGATGGATAAGCTCTGTGCACAAGGTGTGGTGGTGTCAGCAGGCACAGGGTTTGGCGAATTAGGAAAAGGATATATAAGAATAAATTTTGGTTGCTCTCTTGCACAATTGAAAGAGGGCATGGAAAGAATTGCAAAAGCAGTTCAATAATTTTTTTGGAGGATAAGAAAATGGAAAACATGGAAAATATACTGCTCTCTTTGGAACAAGATATGATTGATACGCTCGTGCGTTGGGTGAACATTGACTCTGTAAAAGCAGAAGCAACGAAGGATGCACCCTTTGGAGAGGGCGCAAAAAAAGCCCTCGAAGAAGCCCTCAAAGATTGTGAACGCTTGGGCTTTACAACAGAAAATATTGACAACTATGCAGGCCATGCAGACCTTGGCACAGGGAGCACACAAGATGCGCTTGCTATTTTAGGGCACTTGGATGTAGTGCCTGTTGGCGATCACTGGGACACGGATCCCTTTAATGCTGTGATAAAGGATGGCAAAATGTTTGGTAGAGGTACGTCAGATGACAAAGGGCCTGTGGTGGCTGCGCTGTTTGCTATGGCGGCCATCAAAAAAGCAAATGTGCCCTTAAAGCGCAAAGTGCGCCTGATTTTGGGTACAGATGAGGAGTCAGGCTGGCAAGACATTGAGTATTACAAAACAAAGTGCGAAATGCCCAAAATGGGTTTTTCACCCGATGCAGATTTCCCTGTCATCAACATTGAAAAGGGGGGCATGCACATTGAATTAGAAGGAAAATTAAGCACCCAAGGCCTCCAAGTGATGGACATAAAAGCAGGGGAAAGAGCAAATGTTGTGCCAGGCATTTGTACAGCAGTTGTAAAAGGCGACCAAGCGTTGACAGACAAAATCAACAGCACTGATTTTGGCTTTAAAGTGCAAGCGACAATGCAAGACAATGTTGTGCATATGGAAACAATTGGCGTGCCTGCACACGGTGCTATGCCTGAACATGGCAAAAATGCAATTGGGCAAATGCTCCTTGTGTTAAAGCAATTGGGCGCACAAGGGGTGGTTCAAACGCTTGCAGATAAAATCGGCATGACGTACAATGGCGAAAACATGGGCATTGCTTTGGAAGATAAAATTTCGGGCAAATTAACATGCAACATGGGCATTATTTCCACCAAAGAAAATGTTGTGCATGTGGTGCTTGACTTGAGGACGCCTGTGTTGACAGACTTCACGCAAGTGGAAAGAATTGTAAAATTAAACTTCAAAGATATGGACGTTACTGTGACTTCTCAGCGCACACCACACCATGTGGAAGAAAGCAGTGAGCTTGTGCAGTCCTTAATAAAAGCATACGAAGAAGTGACAGGCAACAAAGGATATGCCATGGCAATTGGTGGGGGCACATATGCAAAGTGCTTAGAAGAAGGGGTGGCTTACGGCTCCTTGTTCCCAGGTGAAGAAGAAATGGCACACCAAGCGAATGAATACATTTCTATTGAGAATCTGAAAAAGAACTTGCGTATTTTCACACATGCAATTTTAAAGCTTGCAAAGGCATAAAAAGGAGGGCATATCCATGAAACTATACCCCATTAAAATGTACCCAAAATTTCGTTATGGCGATATGACACCTTGGGGTGGCAACAAGCTCAAAACGCTTTTTGGTAAAAATATTCCAGACGATAGAACGGGCGAAGCTTTGGAAGTGAGCGCTGTAAAAGGGCTGAACAGCGTAGACGAACAGGGCAACCCTTTGAGTGCACTCATTGAAAAATATCAGCAGGATTTGGTGGGCACAGAAATAAAAGGCGAATTTCCTTTGCTTTTAAAACTGCTCGATGCCAAAGAAAAACTGAGTGTGCAAGTACACCCAGATGATGCGTATGCCAAAGAAAATGAAAATAAACTGGGTAAAACAGAAGCATGGGTGATTTTAGAAGCAGGGGAAAATGCATCGCTCATATTTGGCATCAAAGAGGGTGTTACCAAAGATACACTTCAAAATGCACTCCAAAATGGCACAGAAGTGCAAAAGTTGCTCAATGTGGTGCCCGTTCAAAAAGGGGATGTGCTCTACATTCCTTCTGGCATGGTGCACGCTATCACAGAAGACATTGTGTTGTATGAAATTCAGCAGTCCAGCGATGTGACATACAGATTTTACGATTGGGATAGAAAAGATAAAAATGGCAATAAGAGAGAATTGCACATCAAAAAAGCGCTCGATGTGACCAATCTTCAATTGCCAGCTGTAAAAGCAACGCCTGTCCGTGTAACAAAGAGCGAACAGGGCACAGATGAAGTGGTGCTCGACAATGATTTTTTCTGTTTGGAAAGAATTTTACATGCAAAAGAGTATGTTTTAAACAACACACCAGAGTATTTTAAAATATTAACAGCGATAGAACAGGGTACAGTAAAAGCAGATGATCAAGTGTTTGACCTAAAAAAAGGGGAAAGCATGATATTGCCTGCCAATGGGTATGATTTGCTCTTAACAGGGGATATGTTCTTGCTTGCTTACACAAGGCATGCATGATGTTTTCACGTGAAACAATGCTTATCCACAGTTTTTCCCTAAAAAGGAGCAGAAAAGTATCTCTTTCTTCTCGCTTTGTTCCCCATAAAATGTATCTTGTTATATAGATACAATGTGTGGTAGAATAGAGGAGGAAAATCTAAGAACAACGAGGTTATTTTAAAAGGTATGAACGTAGGTGTAATTTCCCTTGGATGTGTCAAAAACAGAGTGGACACAGAGCAAATGCTCTATATACTAAAAAATGCAGGCTATGATATTACAAACGACCCCAAAGAAGCAGAAATTCTCATTGTCAACACGTGTGGCTTTATCAACAGTGCCAAGGAAGAATCCATTGACACGATACTGGAAATGGCAGAGTATAAAAAGACAGGGAAGTGCAAAATCCTTTGTGTAACAGGCTGTCTATCTCAACGCTATTCCAAAGAGTTGTTTGAAGAAATTCAAGAGATTGACTGCATGTTGGGCGCTTCTCAATATTTGCATTTGCCTTGCCTTTTGTTTGCTGCACTCAGAGGAGAAAGAGCGTGTTTCCCAATGGAAAGAGAGAATTTTCTGTCCGTTGGTCGTGTGCTCACCACCCCTAAATATTCAGCATACGTGCGCATTGCAGATGGGTGTGACAATCGCTGTGCTTACTGCGCTATTCCCTTGATTAGAGGAAATTATATTTCAAGAAAAAAGCAAGATATCTTAGACGAAGTCAAAGACCTTGTGTCAAAGGGTGTACGTGAAATCATTCTGATTGCGCAAGACACCACGCACTATGGCCACGATATTGGAGAAACGCTTCAAGGCCTTTTAAAAGAGATCAATAAAATACAAGGTGTTGTGTGGCTCAGGGTGCTCTACATGTATCCAGATGAAATAGATGAAGATTTACTTTCCACCATGCAGGAAGGGCATATTGTGCCTTATTTGGACTTGCCTTTGCAGCACGCTTCTCCTACTTTACTGCATGCGATGAACAGGCGTGGCGATATGGACAAAACACGTGCTCTGCTCAAAAAAGCAAGAGACATGGGCTTTTGCTTGCGCACAACCTTCATTGTGGGTTTCCCAGGAGAAACACAAGAGGATTTTGACATGCTCTATGACTTTACAAAGGAAATAGAGTTTGACAGAATGGGTGCATTTGCTTTTTCTAAAGAAGAAGATACCCCCTCTTACGACATGGAAAATCAAGTGGAAGAAGATGTGAAAACAGAGCGTTTGGACACGCTCATGCAGCTTCAAGCAAACATTTCTTTAAAGAGAAACAATATGCGCATTGGGAGCACTGAAACTGTGGTGATTACAGGGCACAACGGCTTAACGTATACAGGCAGGTCACAGTATGAAGCGCCTGATGCAGATGGTGAAATCTCCGTTCTTTCAGAAGATGAACTGAACGAAGGGGACTTTGTGACTGTAAAAATCACAGGAGCTACAACGTATGATTTAACAGGCGAGGTGATAGAAAAATGAATTTACCTAATAAACTGACTGTGTTTCGGCTGGTACTCATTCCCTTTTGCTGTCTGTTTTTAGCGCTCAATCAGATGACGATTGCAGCAGTGATTTTTATACTTGCAGCACTGACGGATTTTTTGGATGGATACATTGCACGAAAGCAAAAAATCGTCACCGTGTTTGGCAAATTCTTAGACCCTGTGGCAGACAAAGTGTTGGTGCTGACGAGCATGGTGTTCTTGTGCGCTATGGGGCACTTGCCTGCGTGGGCAGTGGCGATTGTGGTGTTTAGAGAGCTGTTGGTAGACGGTTTGCGCCTTGTGGCATCCAATCAAAAGATTGTTGTGCCTGCTTCTATGCTGGGCAAAATCAAAACAAACGCACAGTTTTTCACTGTCATCAGTGCGATGTTTCAGTTACCCTCTGTTGTAACGCTTGTATTGACCATTGTAATGGCCATCCTCACAGTATTGTCTGGTGTACAATATTTTTACCAACTCAAAGATGTACTCAAAGATTATTAAAAAGGAGATTGAAATAAAATGGCGAAGAAAGAAAAAGAAGACAAGAAAATAGACTATACAGAGCAAACAAAGCAGGAAAAGGAAAAAGCACTCGAATCTGTTATTTCTAATTTAGATAAACAGTTTGGTAAAGGCACCATCATGCGCTTGGGTGAAAAAAGCACGATGAAAGTGGACATTGTGCCCACAGGGTGTTTGGATTTGGACTTTGCGCTTGGCGTAGGGGGTATTCCACGTGGCAGAATTACAGAAGTTTTCGGGCCTGAATCTTCTGGTAAAACAACGGTTGCTCTGCAAATTGTGGCACAGGTGCAAAAATTAGGGGGCATTGCTGCTTTCATTGATGCAGAACATGCGCTTGACCCCAAGTATGCCCAAAATTTGGGTGTAGACATTGACGAAATCTACGTAAGCCAGCCTTCCACAGGGGAAGATGCGCTTGAAATTGCAGAAGGCCTTGTGCGCTCTGGCGCTGTGGACATCGTGGTTGTGGACTCTGTGGCTGCGCTTGTACCTAAGGCAGAAATTGAAGGGGAAATGGGTGATAGCTTTGTAGGCCTTCAAGCACGTATGATGAGCCAAGCCATGCGTAAATTAGCAGGCGTGGTGAACAAGACGAACGCAGTGGTGATTTTCATCAACCAGTTGCGTGAAAAAGTGGGCGTGATGTATGGTAGCCCTGAAACAACGCCTGGTGGCCGTGCGCTTAAATTCTATGCTTCTGTGCGCTTGGATGTGCGTAGAGGGGAACAGATTAAGAATGGCACAGAAGTGATTGGCAACAGAACAAAGATTAAAGTGGTCAAAAACAAAGTGGCACCCCCCTTTAAAGTTTGTGAATGTGACTTGATATTTGGTCAAGGCATCAGCAGAGAAAGCAGTTTGATTGACCTCGCTGTGGAATATGATTTCTTGCAAAAGAGTGGGTCATGGTATTCTTACCAAGATGAACGCATTGCGCAAGGTCGTGACAATACACGTTTGTATTTAAAGAATAACCCTGAAATCACAGACGAAATTGAGCAAAAAATCAGAGAAAAGCTCAACATCAGCCTTACAAACAATAAAGAAGTAGAAGATGATGAAAACGAGTAATCATAAATGCACGCTTTGCCGTGTCGCTTTAAAAAATGTGCAAGTGAAGATGGGGCAAGATGTTTTGCTCAAAGATATATCTTTTCACATCCATTGTGGCGCAATTACTGCGCTCATTGGCCCAAACGGCGCAGGCAAAACCACCTTGATCAAGGCACTTTTAAAAGAAGTGCCTTTTGAAGGTGCAATCAAACATGAGGATGCACAAGGACGGCAGTTTGAAAATATGCGCACAGGGTATGTGCCCCAGCATATGCCTTTTGATAAGCAAATGCCTGTCACTGTGCTTGACTTTATGTGTGCTGCTTTTGACAAAGCGCCTGTGTGGCTGTCCATCAAAAAGAGCGTGAAAAAGCAGGCGATAGAGGCGCTCCAAATTGCACATGCAGAGAGTTTGGCAAACAAGCGCTTGGGCGCACTCAGTGGAGGCGAACTGCAAAGGGTGTTGCTCGCCCTCGCACTAAAGCCTGTGCCCGACCTTTTGGTGCTGGATGAGCCTGTGTCAGGCGTAGACCAAAATGGCTTAAAGCTCTTTTTTGACACAGTAAAGCAATTGACGCAAACACATCATATGGCGATTTTGCTCGTGTCGCACGATTTAGAACAGATTAAAGCATACGCAGACACTGTGGTACTTTTGGACAAGGAAGTGCGTGCCATCGGTGCACCTCAAGAAGTGTTTGAAAGTCAAGCGTTTAAAGATATGTTTCCTGTGCTTGGAGGGGTGTTATGAACGCAATTTACAGCATAATGGACGTGCTTTTGCCCTTTGAAATGTTCTCTTATCCGTTTATGAAAAATGCGTTGCTCGCTATTTTACTGCTTACGCCTTTGCTTTCTTTGTATGGCACGATGGCAGTCAACAGCAGTATGGCTTTTTTTTCAGATGCTTTGGGGCACAGTGCCTTGTTTGGCGTGGGGTTGGGTGTGATTTTGGGTATTCCAAGCCAAACGGTGAGTTTGGTGGTGTTTGGCATATTGTTTGCCCTGCTTTTGTGTAAAATCAATGCTTCGGGCAGTGCATCTTCTGACACCATCATCAGCGTGTTTTCTTCCACAGGCATTGCAATGGGCTTGCTCATACTCTCTAAAGGGGGGAGCTTTCAAAAATACTCTACTCTTTTAACAGGGGATATTTTAAGCATTACGCAAAATGACCTGTTATCTCTTTTAATTGCGCTTGTGGTGGGCATACTGTTTTGGGTGCTTTTGTACAACAAGTTGCTCCTTTGCGCCATCAACAAACAGCTTGCAAAGAGCAGAGGGGTGCACGTACAGTATGTGGAATACTTGTTTTGCGTACTCGTTGCCGTTGCCGTCATGCTGTCCATTCGCTGGGTGGGTGTGTTGCTCATCAATGCGCTTTTAATCCTCCCTGCGGCAGGCGCTCGAAACATCTCCAAGTCTTCCAAACAGCACGCTTTATTTTCAATCATTATTGGCTTGATGTCTGGCATATTAGGGCTTGTGATTGCCTATCATCAAGACACGGGGGTGGGCGCAGCCATTGTGCTCGTTGCCGCATGCTTTTACTTTATCAGCTTGTTTTTTAAAAAATATGTAAAGTAAACTATTTTTGAAGGGAACGTTTTTTATACATGAGCTTTTTTCACAATTCACAATCTTTGGATTGCAGAGCACCATTTGGCGCAGTAAAAACGGGCGAAAAGGTGTTTTTGCGCTTGTATTGCCAAAATGAAAATGTAGACCAAGTGCGCTTGGTGCTCATCGATACACATCAGCCACAGTTTTTTGACATGGAAAAGCAGGAGGACAATTCTTTTTCTCTCCTCTTTTTAGCCCCACAAACGCCTGCTATTTTGTGGTATCATTTTATGATCATTATGCAGGATGGCGAAAGGGTGTTTTATGGCAATGCACCTGACGTATTGGGAGGCAAAGGGCAAGTGTACAAGGAAGCGCCCCCTTCTTTTCAGCTCACTGTGTATCAAAAAGATTACAAAACCCCTTCTTATTTAAAAAATGGCATCATGTATCAGATTTTCCCTGACAGGTTTTATAAAAAAGGGGAAAACAAAACAGACAGAAAAAACGTCTACATGCACCCTTCTTTTGACGAAATGCCCCTTGTAAAAGTGCCAGATATCAAGGATGAAGACAACAATGCGTTGGATTTTTTTGGGGGCAATTTAAAAGGTATTGAGGAAAAACTCCCCTATTTAAAGGATTTGGGTGTCACTGTGCTCTACCTCAACCCAATTTTTAAAGCACGCACCAACCACAGATACGATACAGGCGATTATATGGTAGTAGACCCTTTGTTGGGCACCAAAGAAGACTTTGAGGCCCTGACGCAAAAGGCGAAAGACATGGGTATACGTATTTTGCTCGATGGTGTGTTCAGCCACACAGGCAATGACAGCAGATATTTCAATCAGTTTTCAAGGTATGACAGTGTGGGCGCATACCAGTCTAAAGACTCTCCTTATTACAAATGGTACACGTTTAAAGAGTACCCCAAGGATTTTAAAGCGTGGTGGGGGTTTAAAACGCTCCCCGAAGTGAACAAAAACGACAAAAGTTACAAAAAATATATTTTGGGCGAACAAGGGGTGGTGCGCCACTGGGTGAAAGAGGGGGCACAAGGCTTTCGCTTGGATGTGGCAGACGAATTGCCCATGGATTTTTTGCGAGAAATGCGCACCTCCATCAAGCAACAAGACGAAAATGCGACTCTCCTTGCTGAAGTGTGGGAAGATGCGAGCAGGAAAGTAACGTATGGCGAGTTGCGCAGTTACTGCTTGGGTGACACGGTGGACAGCGTGATGAACTACCCCTTGCGCAGAGCGATTACAGACTTTTTGCTCTTTAAGCAAGACGCTTTTTCTCTTGCACGTGTGATCCTCTCTCAGAAAGAAAACTACGCATTTCCCTTTTATTACAGCTTGATGAACCTCATGGGTAGCCATGACAGGGCACGTATTTTGACCTACCTAAGTGGCACGATTGAGCGAGATGACGAGCGCAATGCAGAAAAGTGCACACTTTCTCAAGCAGAATATCACCTTGCCAAGCGCAAAATGCTCTTATTTCTCAAAATGTTGCTCTTTTTACCCGGCATCCCTTGTATTTATTATGGCGATGAAGTGGGGCTTTTGGGCACCACAGACCCTTATTGTAGGCGCACTTTCCCGTGGGGCAAAGAGGATATGTCTTTGCATAATCAAGTCAAAGCACTGCTCGAACTCAAAAAAAACCCCCTCTTTCAAACAGGGGATATGACGTGCTATGCACTGGATAAAGACACTTTGGTCATTCGCCGTTTTATCCAAAACAACCAGGACGTGTTTGGAGATGTGGCAGAAAACTGCGCTCAGGAATTTGCTTTTTGTAGACAAACGCTGGAAATATAGTGGCTTACAAAAAACAATTGAAATAAAAAAATAAGTATGTTATAATCTTTTTGTGACAAATAGCGGCACGCCGCAGTTTAAGGTGGGAAATTATATGAAAAAATTGACGTGCGCATCCTTTTTTGCAGGCGTAGGTGGTATTGATAAGGGCTTTGAAAAAGCAGGATTTCATACCATTTATGCAAATGAAATGGATAAAAATGCCGCTTGTACATATACGCAAAATTATCCAAAAGTGCAGTTAGAAGTATGCGATATCAAGCAAGTAGATGAGAAAAAAATACCCGATTTTGATGTAATGCTTGCAGGCTTTCCTTGCCAAGCGTTTTCTATCGCAGGGTATAGACAGGGTTTTGAAGATAAAAAAGGCAGAGGCAATCTGTTTTTTGAATTGGTGAGAATTATAAAAGAAAAAAAACCTCAAGTTGTTTTTTTAGAAAATGTTAAAAATTTAGTGAGTCATGACCAAGGCAACACATTTACTGTAATTAGTCAAGCACTGGAAAACTTGGGATATGACGTAATTCCAATGGTTTTAAATGCTTCTCAATATGGCAATATACCTCAAGCAAGAGAAA
>CAYTPJ010000055.1:1247-12849 GCA_964439755.1 uncultured Oscillospiraceae bacterium | reverse complement strand
GACGCTTTTTTGGTTTATAAGTGTCAAACACGGGCAAATTCATTTGCATTTATTTTGGGAATTTACAAAATATCGTGTAAAGGAGAACAAAAAAGGGGAGAGGTAGACCTTGAAAAGAATAAAAATCATGTTAAAAAATGCTTTAGGTATTGCAAAAAAACGTAAAACAAGGTACAATATTGTGCGTACCATATGATTGGAGTGTGCAATTTTGCTGTATCAAACTTACATTTTTGATTTGGATGGAACAATTACCAATTCTGAACGTGGCATTATAGAATGTGCGATATATGCCCTAAAAAAAATGGGTAGAGAAATCCCTTCTAAGGAGATTTTGAAAAGGTTTTTAGGGCCGCCTCTTGTAAAGAGCTTTATGGAATGGTGTCACATGACGCAAGAAGATGCGACAGAAGCGACCATGTATTACAGGGAGAGGTATATTCCTATTGGCGCATATGAAAACAGCGTGTATCACGGTATGCGCAGTTTATTAAAGGCACTCAAAAAGAACAAGGCATATCTTGGGGTTGCTACTGGAAAACCTGAAAAAACGTCTATTGAAATACTCAAATACTTTAATCTGTATCAGTATTTTGACATTGTCAAAGGGCCTATGGATGATGAATTTAATATAGACAAAGAAACGCTCATTGAGCGAACGAATTTGCCCATGCAAAATGCTGTGATGATTGGAGATACAGCAGGGGATATAGATGGGGCGAATAAAACAAACATCCATTCCGTGTATGCAACGTATGGGTACGGGCGAGATGAAGAAGGTATGGCACTTTGCCCTACACATGTGGCGCACAGTGTAACAGACCTTCAAAAGCTCTTTTTGGGTGCAGAAATCAAAGAAAAAGGTGTTTTTATTTCTGTGGAAGGGCTGGACGGATGTGGCAAAACAACGCAGATGAACGCTGCAAAAATTGCGCTGGAAGACTTTGGGTTTGACGTGCATACGACTCGTGAACCGGGTGGATGCCCTGTGGCTGAAGAAATTAGAAAAATTTTGCTGGCAAAAAAAGATAATGGCATGACGGACTTGACAGAAGCCATGCTCTTTGCATCTGCAAGGGCGCAACATGTAAAAGAAGTGATATTGACAAAAATGGAAGAAGGCAAAACCGTGCTTTGCGACCGTTATTTAGATTCTTCCCTTGCCTATCAAGGGGCAGGGCGCATGTTGGGCATTCAAACAGTTCAGCAAGTAAATCAAAAGGCCATTGAAAACTGTATGCCAGACATTACCATTTATTTGGATATAGACAGAGAAACTTCGCTGAAAAGAAGAAATAATGTAGGCTCTTTGGACCGTATTGAAAAGCAAGATGATGCTTTTTTTGACAGAGTAAAAAGTGGGTATGAACAGGTCATTCAAGAAGATACACAACGCTTTTTGATGGTGGATGCGAAACAGAGCATCGACCAAGTATCTGTGGCATTAAAAGAGAAATTAAGAGAACGTTTGATACAAAAGGGGGTTATGTGATGCGTGTAGTCGTTGGCATGTCAGGGGGCGTTGACTCCTCTGTGACAGCTCTTTTGCTCAAGCAACAAGGGCATGATGTGGTGGGCGTGTTCATGAAAAACTGGGAAGAAAAAGATGAAGACGGTGTGTGCACGGCTGAAAAAGACTGGGTGGACGTGCAAGCTGTATGCGATAAAATAGACATCCCTTACTATGCAGTGAACTTTGCAAAGGAATATAAAGAGAGGGTGTTTTCTGAATTTTTGTCCGAATATCAAAAAGGCAGAACACCAAACCCCGATGTACTTTGCAATCGAGAAATCAAGTTCAAAGCGTTTTTGGACTTTGCTATGCAGTTGGAAGCGCAAAAAATGGCAACTGGGCACTTTGTGCGCTCGGACAATGAGGGTAGACTGCTTAAAGGGGCTGACAGCAACAAAGATCAAAGTTATTTTTTATATATGCTCAAAGCAGAGCAAATTAGAAAATCTGTGTTCCCTGTGGGTGGGTTGACCAAAGCACAAGTTAGAGAAATTGCAGAATTAAGTGGCTTGCCTGTATCACATAAAAAGGATTCCACAGGCGTTTGCTTTATCGGTGAAAGAGATTTTAAGAAGTTTTTACAGAGCTTTTTGCCTGCTCAAAAGGGCAATATGGTGACACCACAAGGTGAAATTGTGGGCAAGCATGACGGCCTTATGTTTTATACATTGGGGCAACGCAGGGGCTTGGGCATTGGTGGCAGAGGAGATGGACGCAGTTTCTTTGTGGTGGACAAGGATTTAAAAAACAACAATTTGATTGTCGTTCAAGGGGAAGACAGCGATTTGCTCTATCATAAAAAAGTGTATGCAACAGATGCTACTTTTGTGTTGGACGAAATTCCTGAAAATGTGCCTGTGCGCTTAAATGCTAAAGTGCGCTATCGTCAAAATGACCAATCTTGTACTGTGGTTAAAAATGGTACGAATTTAGAAGTGGTGTTTGACGATTTACAGCGTGCAGTGACGCCCGGTCAAAGCCTTGTGTTGTATGATGGCAACATCTGTTTAGGTGGTGGCATTATTGATCGTGCACAAAAATAAGAAGTGTGCGCCCTAAAAAATAGGGGAAAAACATATATTTGTGGAGAATGGACAACAAAAATACATGTTTTTTAAAGCACAAGTGGAAATTATTGTGTTTAAATGAAAAACTTGTAAAAACACTGTACGAACTGTATATGTTTGTGCTATAATATAGGATGTGTATATGTATGCTTGCGCAGACGTATATACATGTGCTTTACATGGTTTATGTATCTTTCTATTTTAGAAAGAAAACAGATAGGATTTAAAATGCATTTGAAAAACAAATTGATTTTGGCCTCCAACTCTCCAAGAAGGAAAGAGTTGCTTCTTCAAACGGGCATTCCCTTTTCCATTCAAGTAGAAGAAACGGAAGAAATAAAAGAGGGTGACCCTGTATTTGTGGTGACAGAAAATGCAAGGCTCAAAGGCGAAAAAGTGGCAAACAAAAACCCAGATGCCTTTGTGCTCGCATCAGATACAGTGGTTGCTATCAACAATCAAGTGCTTTTTAAGCCCAAAGATGAGCAGGACGCATTTCGCATGTTGTCTTTACTCCAAAACAATTGGCATGAAGTGTATACAGGCGTGGCTTTGTTTTGGGAGGGTAAAGTAAAAGTGACATACGATGTGACCAAGGTACACTTTGTACCCCTTACAGAAGATAGAATTTTGCACTACATATCAACAAACGAACCTATGGACAAGGCAGGTGCGTATGCTCTGCAAGGCATAGGGGGCATGTATGTGGATAGAGTAGAAGGCAGTTTTTCAAACGTCATTGGCTTACCTATGGCGCTTGTTCGTACCCTTTTAATAGAAAAGGGATTTGAAATCTAAAAAAAGGAATGGATGTGCATATATGGCAATCATAGCACCTGATATTGGAATAGATTTGGGCACATCCAACACCCTCGTACACGTAAAGAAAAAGGGTGTTGTAATTGATGAACCAACCATCCTTGTAATGGATAGATCGAATAAACACACAGTGAAAGCAATCGGAGAAGAAGCAAAGATGCTCTTGGGGAGAACGTCTGGCGATGTGGTCGCTGTGCGCCCCATGGCAGATGGCATGATCAGAGATTTTGACATGACAGAGTACATGCTCCAGTATTTCTTGAGAAAAGCCATAGGCAACTCTCGCTTGATTAAGCCCCGTGCCATCATCACCATCCCTTGCAGAGTATCCCCCATTGAGCGCAGAGTGGTGCGCCAGGCGGCATATTTTGCAGGCGTTCGGCACAATTCTTTGCATTTGGTGGAAAAACCTTTTGCAGCCGCTTTGGGGTCAGGGCTTCCCGTGTTTGAACCCAAGGGCAGTATGGTGGTAGACATTGGTGGTGGCACAACAGAAGTCGCTGTGATTAGTTTGGGTGGCATTGTCGTGTCACGCTCTATTCGTGTAGGTGGCGTTAAAATGGACGAAGCAGTGGCCGCATACATTAAAAGAGAGTTTAACATGCTCATAGGAGATAAAACAGCAGAAGAAGTGAAGATTGACTTGGGCGCAGCTCTGCCTCTTAAAAATGAACGCAGAGCGCTTGTTAGAGGGCGTGATTTGATCACCAACCTCCCTCAAACGGCTGAAATATCTTCTGCAAAAATATACGAGGCACTAAAACCCACTTGCCAAGCCATATTGTCTGCCATTCAGTTTGTGCTCGAAAGAACACCACCTGAACTTGCAGGAGATGTGATGCGCAGTGGCATTCACTTAACAGGAGGGGGCGCCCTTTTGTTTGGGTTAGACCAATATGTTGCCACAGAATTAGACATTCCTGTGCTGTTAGCCAAAGACCCTCTTTCTTGTGCTGCAATTGGCATAGGTCAATTGACAGACAATATCGAACAACTTCAAAGGATAGGCAAAAGTGCCTTCTTGCGGGATGAAACGGAGGAGCGTTAAAGCATTTCATGGCAAAAAAGGAAAAGAAGATTAAAATAGTAGACAATTCCTCTCGTACATACGATGAGAAAAAAAGTTTTCTGCACAAGATTTTGGTGATGGGCTCTATTTTGTTTTTAGTGCTCTTGATTGGTGTGCTCATTGCAGGGAGCTTTTTTGACCATCCTCTTTTAAAAATGCCACGTGAAATGCTGGGCAAAGCATTTGCGCCCATTCAAGAGGTTTTTTCAAGCACTTCCTCTACCATTTCTGAATATTTTAGATCACTGAAATACAGGAGCAATTTGGAATACGAGTATGAATTGTTGCTCAAAAAAGTGGAGGAATTGCAAGATGCATCTATGCTTGCAGATGAATACAAGCACCAAAGAGATACGTATGCAGACATGGTAGAAGACATGAAGCGCAATGAGGAGTTAGACCCCATTTACGCAGACGTTATTGGGCATGATACTGCCAATTATTTCTCTGTTTTAAACATCAATAGAGGCACCAAACAAGGTGTTGAAAATAACATGGCTGTGGTGTTTGGTGGAGGGCTTGTAGGGTACACGTATGACGTAAAAGAGTCTTCTGCCAAAGTTAAAACCATTATTGATAGCGATTGCAGTATTCCTGCACTATTAGAGTCGTCCAGAGATCAGGGCATTGTAACAGGCACAATGGCAGTGGACGGTAAGCCCAACTGCCGTATGTACTACATTTCAGACAATCATTTGCCTCGTACAGGGGATTTGGTGGTCACGTCTGGTGTTGGTATTGAGTTTTTAAAAGGTGTGCCCATTGGCACAGTGAGAGAGAGCACAAGAGGGTTGGAGGACAACAAACAGTATGTGGTCATCGAACCCATTGTGGATTTTGCACACATTGAATATGTAACCATTTATCGTTACAAGCCTTCTTATGCAGAAGATGCAGTCGGGGGAGAGCAAGTGGAAGCACCTGACTTTGTCGTTGTGCCCACAGCACGCCCCATTCCTACATTTGCAGTGGGTATTGGCACGAGCTTTGACCAAGGGAAAACAAAAGTGGACGAAAATGTAACCCCTTCGCCCAGCCCTTCTCCTTCGCCCACTCCTTCCCCTACAATTGACCCGAACCTTACACCACGCCCAGACAACCTGGCGTATCAGCGCCCCGAGTCGGGTACCCCTACACCACCTCCTATGTCAACGCCCAAGCCTACGGATACGCCTGCACCCACATTCAACCCAGACAGTGTAACGGTGGAGGAAGACGAGTGAGTATTTTTAAAAGACCGCTGAAAGTGTTACTGCTGTCCATCGTGGCTGCCATGATGGATGTGTGCGTGATGCACTATTTTACAATCAATCATGTATCTGCGAGCATGAGCTTTGCAATGATTGCGATATTGACAGTGAGTTATGGTAAAAAGGCGGCTTTTGTGTCAGGGGCAATCATTGGCATTGTGATGGAAATACTGTTTAGCAGTGTGCCGATTTTATATCTGATTATGTATCCAGGCATTGCAACCTTGTGTGCACAATTTTTGGGTGACATGAGCGAGCGCCAACGTGAAAAACGCCGTACAGAAGACAAAAAGAGGCAGGATGATTTGCCTTACTATTTTCGTATTCCTCTATGTGCCGCAACGAGCACTGCGATTGTAAGCGTTATCAACATGATATACAGCTTCTTGTCGGGGTTTGGCATTTCACAAAGTCACTTTTTAAGAGCATTTACATCTGTATTTTATACCACATTACTCTCTTTGGCTTTGATGATTCCTGTTCGTTATTTCCTGGGCATGTATGGAACACGGCGGGAGAGAAAACTAAAAAGAGGTGAAATGTATTGAAAAAGTCCTCTAATATTTCAAACACAACAAAAATGAATGCACGCTATCTCGTGTTTGCTTTTGTCATGATGTGCATATTTGCAATCCTTGTACTGGGGTTGTATAACCTCCAAATTGTAAAAGGAGATCAGTTTGCCGAAAAAGCAGGTACGCAGGCAACCAAAACACTTACCATCAAGGGCAAAAGAGGGATGATTACAGACTCTGAGGGGGTCATTTTAGCCAAGAGTGAAAAAATGTATAATGTCACTTTTTGGCGTGATTCTACGCAGAATAAAAAGAGCGATTACAGAGCTTTTACTTCTTCTATTATTGATACCATTAAAATTCTTGAAAAACATGGTAACAAGCTTTCTGTTGAAATGCCCATGAGAAGAAACGAACAAACAACGGATTGGGAGTTCTTCTTTGGAAAAGGGCTTTCTGAGGAAACAATTTTGGCACGTGAAAATATGTGGAGAAAAAACCACTATATCCAGTCTTTAACCAAATATCCCACAGCAGAATCCTGCTTTAATCGTTTGGTGGAACGCTATTTTATTGATGAATTTATTGATGTAAAAAAGGATGAGGCATTGGCGCTTCAAATCATGGCAGTGTATTCTGAAATGCAGATGAACTTGTTTAACGCACTGCCTGTTGAAATTGCAAAAGACGTGGAGTTTACGGCTGTTCAAGAGATTGAAGGGCGCAGTATGCTCCTTTCTGGTATGGACATAAAGGTGAGTGAAAAACGCATTTACCCACACTCTACCCTCGCTTCTCAGATTATTGGGTATACAGGGAAAATTCAAAATTACGAAACGTATTATAGAGATTATCAGCCCGCAGGGTACGCACTCAATGACTATGTGGGCATTGAAGGCATTGAAAAAAGCCAAGAAAGCTGGTTGACGGCTTGCATCACAGAGCGCCAAGGGGGGCGTGTGATGGAAAAAGACAGCAATGGCCGTTTGACCCGTCAGATTGATTACACAGAACCTAAAGATGGGAATAACGTAAAATTGACCATCAATGCAGCCTATCAAAGGCGTGCAGAGCAAGCCATTCAAGAAAATGTTGAGTGGATCAGAAATGAACAAGAAAAGCGTATGCAAGAGGGCAAATGGCTGGAAACAAACAAAGCCAAATTGGACGAAAGAGATTGGGAAGAATACCCTGCTCGCCTTGCAGATAAAGGTGTTTTGCTCGTTATGGACGTGTATACAGGCAAGCTTCTTGCGATGGCGCAATACCCCACGTATGATTTAAATATCATGCAAAATGGGGGAGCGTTGGCACGTGACATCGTTATGGATGAACGTGGTTTGCTCATGAACTATGCCATTCAAACACGTGCTGAACCGGGGTCTACTTTTAAGATGGTCACAGGGCTTGCAGCGCTTACAAACGGTGTCATCACGCCCACCACCACCATCACAGATGAAGGCCCTTTTATGGAATATACTTCTTTAAAATCAGAAGCGCCCACGTGTTGGCTAAAGGATGCTGCGAAAAAAGGCAGACATATTGACCAAACGATTGTGGAAGGGCTTTCCAACTCTTGTAACTATTTTTTCTATACATTAGGGCACCTTTTGTATGGCGATACAGGCACGGACAGGCTGTATAAGTATGCAACGCAAATGGGCTTGTCCTCCAAAACAGGGATAGAATTAAACGGTGAACTCCGTTCTATTGTAGGGAACCAAAACAATTTGTATGATTCCACTGTGAGCCTTACAGAGCAGGTGACAGACACACCCATCATTGTTGCCAACGCCATCAAAACGCACATTAGAAACTTTGCAAGCAGTTATGGCATCGTGTATGATGACGAACGCTTGAACAGATGTATTAAACAGCTGATGGACATGGCACTCATCACGTCCTCTGACCAATTTGTGCCCGAAGCACGCCAGATTTTCATGAATGAACTTGCCATGACCCGTGAAATGGTTTTCCAAGCGGCATTGATGAGAGACCTTTGGAACTACTTGAATACCATTAAATGGGGCGGCAGTTTGGAGATACAGATGGCCATTGGGCAGTCCATTACGCTCACCACCCCTGTTGCAGAAGTGCGCTATGTTGCATCTCTTGTAGAAGGCAATGTGTGGAACTTGTCTATTATTGACTCCATTACGTCACCAGAAGGCGAGCTCTTATCACAGCGTTCCCCACAATTGTTTGGCACTTTGGATACGGCTATTCCTTATTTGCCTTATATCAAGCAAGGGATGAAGGGCGTGGTTGACGAGTCGGGTACGGCTCAACGATTCTTTAAAGGGTATAACGAACTGCAAAAGCAGTTATGGGCTAAAACAGGTACTTCTCAGATTACCATTGGGCGTATCAAAATTGACATTGAGAACAACGCATGGTTTGCGTGTGTAACGCCCTTTGACCACCCCGAACTCGCACTTGTGTCCTACATTCCAAACGGTTTTTCAGGTGGGTATTCATCACTTGCTGCACGTGACTGGATCAACTGGTGGATGCAGGAGCAAAACAAAGTGGTGACGGATATTTCTCTCACACCAGGCAATCAATTGACGCCTTAAATAGTTTGTTTAAAAGGGGCACTGGATACAGCAAGAAGGAGAAATGAAAACATGGGAAAAGCATACATCGTGTTATCGGGTAAAGGGGGCGTGGGGAAAACCACTTTTTCCACATCCATTGCTTTGCTTTTGGCAAAAAAAGGCTTTTCTGTGCTTTTAATGGATGCAGACATAGGGTTGCGCTGTGCAGACCAACTTTTGGGGTTGAGAGATCAGGTGGTTTTTGATTTGTCAGATGTGATAGACAAAAACTGCACATTGCAAAAAGCACTTGTGAAGCATCCACAGTATGAAAAGCTCTTTTTGCTGGCTGCCCCTCAAATGCTTTCTCCTTCTGAAATCTATAAAAAAGATATTACAAAGCTTGTAGAGGTGCTCAAACGGCAGATGGACTACGTGATTATCGATTGTCCTGCCGGCATTGGCAGGGGCATAAAAAATGTGTGGGGCAATGCAGATGAAGCGATTTTGATTGCAACCCCAGATGATGCGTGTTTAAGAGATACGGAAAAAGTGAACATGATGTTGTTTGACAAAAAGAGAATGCGCCCCAAACTTGTGCTCAACAGAGTATCTCGCTATATGATATTTGAAAAGAGCATGAAAAGGCCTGCACAGATTGCGCAGGATTTAGACTTGGAATTATTGTCTGTTATTCCATCAGATGAAGAAGTATACCGTGCACTTTTAAAGGGCAAGCCTGCCATTCAAGCAGACAGCAGGCGCATTAGAAAAGCGTATGATTTAACGGTGGACCGTCTGCTTTTGATGGATAGAAAATTGCCCAAGTATGCAAGAAAACTGTAACCCTTGTATTGGAGGAAAATAATTCGTGCAACAAATTAGAGAAACAAGAAGGCGCTCACGTGCACACTTTGACTGGCAATTGCTCGTGCTTACATATGGGCTTGCACTGTTTGGCATTGTGAGTATAGCTGTGGCAAGCTTTAACCCAGATAACGGCACAGATTTGTCTTTGCTTGAATATGTGGCAAAGTCCAACTCTGCCAACTGGCAGTCCATTTTCGTACTCGTATCGCCTATCATTGTGGCTGTGGTTATGTCCATTCCCATTGATATTTATAAAGCCCGTGCACGCCTTATTTATTATGGCGTTGTGTTTTTGCTTTTGATTACGCTCGCTGCATCTACGGCTGTTCAGGGCATCAACGCATGGCTTAAAGTGGGTTGGGGGCGTACCATTCAGCCGGCTGAATTTTCTAAACTCGCTATTTTGATTATGCTCTCTAAAGTGCTTTCACAACAAGAAAAGCCTATGAGCACGTTTAAAGATTTTGTTAGAGTGTGTACACTGCTTGCTGTGCCTGCTTTGATCACATTGGCACAAGGTGAAACAGGGTCTGTTATTGTTATGGTTTTTATGTTCATGGTGATGATTTATTTTTCAGGCGCAGACATTCGCATTTTTATTGGTATGACGCTCTTTGGGTTGCTCATTATTGGCGCATTCTTTGGCTATGCGCTCATTTCAGGCTCGGATGACTATCGTATCACACGTATTTTATCTTTCTTAGACCCTCAAAAATACAAGCTCAGTGGTGGATATCAGATCATCAACTCGCAGATGTCCATAGGCTCAGGGGGGTTAAAAGGCATTGGCACATTTATTGTAGGCTCAGTAAGCCAATTGGACTATGTGCCTGAAGACCATACAGACTTTATTTTTTCCGTGATTGGGGAAGCCTTTGGCTTTATTGGATGTTGTATCGTGCTTTTGGTGTACTTGTACATGTTCTTGAGAATGCTCTATCTCGCACGCTTTACAACAGATAAATTTGGTCAGTTGATCATTGTAGGCGTTATGGGGATGTTGCTTTTACACGTAGCAGAAAACATTGCCATGACGATAGGGCTTATGCCGATTACAGGTATTCCACTCCCTTTCTTGAGCTACGGTGGGTCTAACTTCGTTACAAACATTACAGGCATTGCGCTTGTTTTAAATGTTACTAAGAGCAGAAGTGCTGCTTCGACCTTTACAATGGCAGGGCTTCGCATTTAAAAAGGAGGAATGATTTTGGCACTGCTTCACGTAAATTATTTTTCAAATGTGTTGGGTATGCACGTGGATATGGACGTGATTTTGCCCGAACAAACGAAAGCACAAATTGGGATGACAGGCTGTCAAGGAAAAACAAACAAGGTGCTGTATTTACTGCACGGTATGAGCGATGACCATAGTATATGGCAACGCCGTACATCGATAGAAAGGTACGCCGCACAATACAATCTTGCGATTATTATGCCCAATGCACATTTGAGCTGGTATACAGACATGGCGATGGGTTTGCCTTACTATACTTTTTTTTCTCAAGAATTGCCTCAAATAGTGCACAATATGTTTCCCTCTATTTCTCAAAAAAGGGAAGATACATTTGTGGCAGGCCTTTCCATGGGTGGGTATGGTGCCTTAAAATTAGGGCTTCATGAAAGCCAGAGATTTTCCAAAGTGGGCGCACTGTCTTCTGCGTGTGATATTGTACGGCTTGCGCAAACAGCGTCTTTGAGAGATCAAGACTATTGGACGGATATTTTGGGCGATATAAACAACGCACAAGGGTCTTTTAATGACCTTTTTTATACAGCAGAACAGCTGAAAAAATCAGGCAAAGAACTGCCTGAAATATATATGTGGTGTGGCACAGAAGACTTTTTGTTTGAAGACAACAAAAAAATTGCACAGCACTTAAAGGATTTAAATTATCCACTCACGTTTGAAACGTCCTCTGGGGACCATGGTTGGGGATATTGGGATGATAAAATTCAAACGGT
>CAYTPJ010000055.1:0-1147 GCA_964439755.1 uncultured Oscillospiraceae bacterium | reverse complement strand
CCTCAAAAACTGCGTGCATACTTCCCTCTTTCAGATAAAAGAGAGGATACTTTTGTGTGTGGCTTGTCCATGGGCGGGTCAGGTGCATTCAAGGTGGGCATGATGTGTAATGACGCATTTGGTGCCATCGGTTGTTTGAGTGCAGGTGCTCTCAACACAGCAGGGGGCATTATGAACAGCCCTACACGTACTTTATCGTATGGCGATAGTCCAGTTGTGGGCACAGAGTACGACCCCTTGTTTCATGCAGAGAGAATATTGAAAGAAAATGGGCCATATCCTAAGATTTACCACGCTTGTGGGGGAGAGGATTTTCTTTTGCAATCAGCGAGAGAAACGAGAGATTATTTCCAAAACATTAAAAATTCGCCTTTTGAATACACGTACATAGAAGATGAGGGCGCACATACGTGGGATTATTGGGATAGGCACTTGCAAAAGTTCATAGACTTTTTGAATGTGGAAAAAGAGCCTGAAATATTTTACTAAAAGAGGATATGCGCTATGAAAGATACACTGTATGACGCAATCTTGCTTTTGGGGTTGAAAAACCATTCAGATGGCAGTATGCCCAGTGAACTTTTGGGGCGTGTGCGCACTGCTTTTTTGTGTTATCAAAAAGGGCTTGCGCCTTTGATTGTTGCCTGTGGTGGACAGACGGAAAATACCCCTGTTTCAGAAGCAGAAGTGATGAAAAATGCACTTGTTCAAATGGGCGTGCAAGAAAAAGATGTTTTGCTCGAAGATAAGTCTTTGTACACAATTCAAAACATTCAAAATGCCTATTCTATTTTGCGTGACCCCACATCTTCAAAAAAACCACACGTGCTTATCGTCACCTCTGATTATCATGTGTTTAGAGCCAAAGTGATGGCACGCTCTGAAGGGTTTAAAGCAAGTGGAGTAGGGTATCAAATGAAAAAAGACTCTGAGTACTTTATGAAACGAAAATTAGAACGACTATTTCTGATTAATTTTCTGATGGGTTGGGAAACAGGCAAGAGAAAACAACCTCCTTTTTATAAAAATTTTGTAGATAAAACAAAGAAAAAAGCGAATGGTATTTATAACCAGAAATAAATTATGAAAATAACTACTATGTAATATATGTATTTTATACAAATAATGTAGGTGGTATCAAAGGGCG
>CAYTPJ010000054.1:5397-12918 GCA_964439755.1 uncultured Oscillospiraceae bacterium | reverse complement strand
AAGAGAAAAAAAATAAAGCCCTGCTTTCTGCCATCGACATGATAAAAAAAGACAACGCTTCTTGTGTGATTATAAAAGACAATGAAATTTTGATGAACACAGTGGGAAATGGCATTGGCCCTTTGCTCTCCCTATATGAAAAAGGTGTGCTCCAAGATGCCTTGGTGGTGGATAAAATTGTAGGCAAAGCTGCCGCCATGCTCCTCGTGTTGGGCAAAGCAAAGAGCGTACATGCCCTCGTAATGAGTGAAAGTGCAAGGAACTATTTGCAAGCACACAATGTGCCCTTTAAAGGCGAACAGCTCATTCCTCTCATCAACAATAGGGAAAACACTGGCATGTGCCCCATGGAAGAAGCTGTGCTCCACACAGAGGATGCACAAGAAGGCTACCAAAACATCAAAGCCAAATTAGAAACTTTAAAAAGCAATGCAAAACACAAAGGAAAGCATGCCTCTTTATCTGCCGATTAACTTCATCCGTGCTTTGATCGCATAATACAGTTTCATAAACATCATTACTGTCATAATGCCCAGTGCCATCATGGCAGTAATGGAGATCGTGTAAAAGCCCCTCGAACTGAAATCTTGAAAATCTCCTCTCAAACAAGATGCCATGGTGTAATAAAGCAAACCACCTGGCAAAAGTGGCACAAGGGAGGAGATTAAAAAGACAGTGACGGGGCGTTTTAATATGCGTGCCAATACTTCAGAATACAGCGTTGCCGCCATCGCCGCATATAAATAGTTGAGCAAATCATTGTTGGGTTGCCCTCCTGTAATCAAATACACGACCCAGCTGATAATGCCCCCTAAACAGCCAAAAAACAGTGACCAGCCACGCACGTTGAACCACACAGAAAAGCTTAAAGCGCCAATTGCGCCCATTACAATCTGTAATATCATTTGTTCTGTATCCATATTACACCCCTCCAAGCGACAGTATAAATGCTGCCCCAAAAGCAATCAGAGCACCAATGAAAATCGCTTCCACAAGGTGCATAACACCCGCCATAATATCTCCAGAAAAAAGGTCACGCATCCCGTTGGTCAGCTCTATCCCAGGAATGAGCATCATGATGTTGCCTATAACGATTTTGTCTAAATGCGAGCCCAGCCCCCACCTACTAAATAGCAGTGCGCACCCTGCCGCAACACCTGCGCCCATTAAATGTATAAACACTGTGTTGCTCTGCAATTTTTTCATAAAACGCACCACGAAATATAAAATAGCACCACTCAGACCTGCGGCAGCACCGTCCATAAAATCCCCACCAAAAAAGATGGAAAAAGAAAAGGAAGCCGCCGCATAGCTGAGCATAATAATAAACCAGGGGTATGTTTGAATTTTGAGTATCTGTTCATACCGTTCACGCACTTTTTCCAAGGGCATTTTCTTTGCACATGCACAACGGCACAAGTCATTGAGTTGCGACATTTTTTCAAAGTCCGTCTGCGTATGCAAAATGCGCCTATTTTGGCTAATAGGCTCTTGATCTTTCATTTTCATTGTAGCGAGAATCAAAGAAGGGATGGTAAACACATCCACACGCTCTGCGCCGTAGGCTTTTAAAAAACGCTCAATCGAGTCTTCCACCCGATAAACTTCAGCGCCGTTTCTAAGCAGTGCTTCCCCGATATCCAGTGCCATCCGAAGCAGTAATGCTGACTCCATGTTGTGTGCTCCCTCTGTGTAATAGTGCCTTTTGATTATATACATTCTGTGCTTTCTTGTCAAGTAAAGATACACACAAGTATGCATTTTTACGATTTTTTTGTAATATGTTCCCTACTTACATAGATACCTTTTTTGACCCAAAAAAGAGACTTCCTCATTGTTTGAAGAAGCCCCTTTTTTGAATGTTTTATTACTTAATTGTGCAGAACTGGAAGTACTTATAACCAAGTGGGTTAGAGAAGAAACCTTCTACGTCGTCAGAGAGCATATAAATGTCTGTGTAGAAATAGAGAGGTACGATACAGCCTGTTTCCATGAGCAAATCTTCTGCAACGTGCATCATAGCAAAACGTTTTTCTGGATCTGTGGTTGCCTTGATTTTTGCAATCAACACGTCAAATGTTTCTGCCCATGTGCCATTTTCTACCTTAATGTCAAAACCATAGGAAGTCAAGTCCATGTTATAAATAGCAAGGTCTTTGTGTGCGCCCTTACCAAACTGAACATCGTTGTTACCAGAAACGGTTGTCCACATGTCGAGGAAAGAGATGGGGTCGTTGTAGTCAGCGAGCCAGCCATTACGAGCGATAGAATAATCGCCTTCTTTTCTGGTGTTGAGGAAGGTTGCCCATTCTTGGTTGGTGAGGGTCATGTTAATGCCCACGCCTGCGAGTGCACTCTGCAAGTATTCGCCGATAGCCTTGTGGCCTTCAGATGTGTTGTAGAGGTATTCGAGGTTAGGAACGTTGGTGAACATGCCTGTGGCATCATCATAATCATAGTACTTTTTGAGTACTTCTAAAGCCTTGTCCCAGTTGTCCATGTAAGCATCTTCAGATACGTTGATATAGCCGTCAAAGCCTTCGTTTGCGCCTGCATTCTTGTAGAATTCAGTGCCGTTTGGCTCTGTCATGCCCATGGGCACGAACCCAGAAGCGGGCACCTGACCTGCTTGGCCAATTTCAGTTACAATGTAGTTACGGTCAAACATAAGGCCCATTGCGAAACGGATTTCAGCTTTTGCTTTTTCAGCATCTTCGGCAGATAAGCCGTGGCCTTCGGGTAAAATGTCTTCGTTTACATTCCAGCAAACATAGTATGTACCAATTTGACCTGCAATGATAAATTCAGCAGGATATTTTTCTTTTAAAGCGGCAATTTCAGCTGTGGGTACATCGTCAATGAGTTTCCAGTCGCCATTTTCAAAGTTTGCGAGCATGTTGTTTGCATCGTCAGACAAATAGCAATTGATTTCGTCCATTTTGATGGTCGCAGCGTTGAAATAAGCAGGGTTCTTTGCCAAAGTGATTTTGCTGTTGTGTGCCCAATCAGCCATCACATAAGCACCGTTACACACATAGGTTTTGGGGTCTGTTGCCCAGCCTTCGTTTGCAACAACGTCTTCACGTACTGGATAGTATGTTGGGAAAGCCATCAATTCATTCCAGTAAGCAACCAAGTTGTTCAAAGTAACAGTCAATGTTTTGTCGTCAACAGCTGTAACAGCCAAATCATCTGGATAGCCCTTCACAACGTCAAACATATAACCATAGTCACCGCCAAGTGCTGTGGAGGCTGCACGTTTCCATGCAAATTCAAAGTCTTTTGCAGTCAAAGCTTTGCCGTCAGACCATACAAGGCCATCTACCAAAGTGTAAGTGTAAGTTGCTGTGCCATCTTCGTTCACAACAGGTGCAACCAATTCTTTTGCACATTCTGGAACGATGGTGAGTGCGCCGTTTGCATCTGTGCCCCATGTTGCAAGGCCTGCAAATAAGTGGTTGATCATGGTTGCGCCGTCCACTGCAGAGTTGAGCGCAGGGTCTAAGGTGTCAGGCTCTGATGCTAAGCAAACAGAGATGGAAGTCTTGTCTTCTGCCATGGCAACGATGCCAGTGGTCAGGAGCATAGCGAGAACGAGCATAAGAGATACGAGCTTTTTCATGAGAGTTCCTCCTTCAATATATTTCATAAATGGGTAGACCCACCAATGAATACAGTTAGTTGATTTCTGCCATCAAGTGGCATGCAACAAAGTGACCTTTTTCCACTTCCTTAAACTCGGGCACTTGCTGAGCGCAAATATCTTTTGCATAAGGGCAACGAGTTCTAAAGGGGCACCCGGAAGGTGCATTCAAGGGGCTTGGAATATCCCCCGATAACACAATGCGTTTGTTCGCTCTTGCAATCTTGGGGTCAGGTTGTGGCACAGCAGAGAGCAAGGATTTAGAGTAAGGATGCAAAGGCCTGTTGTATATTTCATCTGCATCTGCCAGCTCTACCATTTTGCCCAGATACATCACAGCAATTCTGTTCGAGATGTGGCGCACCACGAGCAAGTCATGCGCAATAAACAAATACGTAAGCCCTAATTTGTCTTGCAAATCATCAAACATGTTGATCACCTGTGCTTGAATGGATACGTCCAGCGCTGATACAGGCTCATCGCACACGATAAATTCAGGATTGACTGCAAGCGCTCTTGCAATGCCAATACGTTGGCGTTGCCCCCCTGAAAATTCGTGTGCATAGCGTGAAGCATGTTCACTGTTCAGCCCCACATACCCCATGAGTTCTAAAATGCGTTCTTCTCTTTCCTTTTTATTTGGGTACAAATTATGCACATCCAAAGGCTCACCCACAATGTCTGAAACAGTCATACGAGGGTTTAAGGAAGAATAAGGATCCTGAAACACCATGGTGGCTTTTTTTCTAAAATCATGAATGTCTGCCTTTGTTTTTAAAGGCTTGCCGTCATACACGATTTCACCTGCTGTCGGCTCATACAAGTGTAAGAGCGTTCTGCCTACTGTGGTTTTCCCACAGCCCGATTCACCTACCAAACCAAGTGTTTCCCCTTTGTTGATGGTAAAGGATACATCATCCACAGCCTTTAAAGGCTTAGAACGAAAGAAACCCATGTTGATGTTGAAATACTGCTTTAAGTGTTTGACCTCAACGAGCGGTTGGTGCCTTTCTACATTAGACATTTTTCTTTTCTCCTTCCGCTTTTTGTTGTTCTTCAAACGCAATTTTTTCATTCATAAAGCAATTTGCGTAGTGCATTTCATTGATAATTTTGCGTTCCGGACGCTGTGTTAAGCAAATTTTCATTGCTCTATCACAGCGAGGTGCAAAGGGACATCCCTTGGGCATATTGAGTAAGTCAATGGGTGTGCCTGTGATAGGCTCTAAGCGTTTCCCACTATTTTCAGCCGTCGGGATAGAACGCATCAACCCTTTTGTGTACTCATGGCGAGGGTTGTAGAAAATTTCATCTGCCGTGCCCTGTTCGCAAATAGAGCCTGCATACATAACGATGACTTCGTCACACATTTGAGCAACCACGCCCAAATCGTGTGTGATGAGCACAATCGCCATGCCCATTTTCTTTTGCAAATCCTGCATGAGTTCCAAAATCTGTGCTTGGATGGTTACATCCAGTGCTGTGGTGGGTTCATCTGCAATTACGATGTCTGGTTCACATGCGAGTGCCATTGCAATCATCACACGTTGGCGCATGCCCCCTGACAATTCATAGGGATATTGTTTCAAACGCTTTTCAGGCTCGTTTACATTGACGAGCTGGAGCATTTCCACTGCACGCAGTTGCGCTTCTTTTTTGTTTCTGTTTGTGTGTAACAAGATGGCTTCCATCAGTTGGTGCCCCACTGTGTAAGTCGGGTTTAATGAAGTCATAGGGTCTTGGAAAATGATGGAGATTTTGTTACCACGGATAGCACGCATTGTCTTTTCATCTGCGCCCACCAACTCTTTGCCATCATATTTAATGCTACCACTTTTAATCTTGCCAGTGGAGGCGAGAATTTGCATCACAGAGTATGCCGTTACAGACTTCCCAGAGCCCGACTCCCCCACAATGCCCAGCACCTTTCCATGATCCAGTTGAAAGGAAACGCCATCCACTGCCTTTACTTCACCTGCATCTGTGTAAAACGAGGTATGCAAGTCTTTTACTTCAAGTAATGCCATGTTGATCTCCTTTCAAATTACGCATTGAGTTTGGGGTCAAAAGCATCTCTTAAACCATCCCCAAAGAGGTTTAGAGAAAGTACAATTAAACAAATGACAAGTGCAGGGATAACCAAACGATGTGGGAAGGAAGAAATGCCGTTTAAGGCATCTGATGCCAAAGAACCCAAGGAAGGCATGGGAGCGTTGACGCCCAATCCTAAGAAAGAAAGGAAACTTTCTGTAAAAATAGCACTTGGAATTTGAAGAGCTGTTGAAATGATCACCACGCTGATGCAGTTGGGCAATAAATGCTTTTTAATAATCCACTTGCCCTTTGCGCCTGTTGCCTGTGCAGAAAGCACATACTCTTGTGCTCTTAAAGAGAGGATTTGACCACGAATCATACGTGCCATGCTCACCCAGTACAAAAGTCCAAATACGATGAACATACTGATGATGTTGGAGCCGATTTTTTCTAAAATCGTGCCTTCCACGTTGAGCACACGCCCAAGCACAACGGCGAGGAGGATAATCACGAGCATGTCAGGCAGAGAATAGATAATGTCTACCACACGCATGATGAACAAGTCCACCTTGCCTCCACAATACCCTGCAATAGAACCGATCGTCAAACCGATCACAAGCACGATGATGCTGGCAAAAAAACCAACTGCCAAGGAAATTCTCGTGCCATACACCACACGGATAAAATAATCACGACCGTGTGCGTCTGTACCAAAAATGTGTGGGAACACCTTTTCTCCTGCTTCTATTTTCTTGAGTTCGGCTTTGCCATACTCAAAAGGGTCCAAGTTGTTGTAAGACCTATCTGCTGGACGACCGGGTGTTACGCCGAGCATTTTATCATAAGAGTAAGGCCATACAGCAGGTAAAATAATGGAGGACAATGTGATTAAAATAATCAGCACCATGCTCACAAACGCCACTTTGTTTTTAACAAGTCTTTTTACACCATCTTTAAAAAATGTAGTGGAAGGGCGCATTTTGATGATATATTGCTTTTCTGCTTCTGTGGCAGGAGCAAATGCGTCTTTATCCAGATGTAAACTGAATGGTTTTCTGATATCTGACATTCTTTTAACCTCTTTCATCAATCATATTCTATCCGTGGGTCTACTGTTTTGTACAAGATATCTGTAATCAAGTTCATAATAACGATTAAAGATGCAAGGAAAATCGTTGTACCCATAATCATTGTGTAGTCACGGTTTGTAATGCTTGAAACAAATTGTCTGCCAATACCAGGTACAGCGAAAATCTGTTCCACCACCATGGAGCCTGTTACGATAAAAGCAAGCATAGGTCCAAAATACGTAATGACAGGGATTAAGGAGTTTTTGAGTGCATGCCCAAAAATTATTTTCCTTTGAGATACGCCCTTTGCTCTGGCTGTACGGATATAATCTTGACCCAGTACATCGAGCATGGAAGACCTTGTAAGCCTTGTAATGTATGCCATGGGGTATAAGGCAAGCGTTATAATAGGAAGAATAAGGCCTTGACTTGTGGAACCGTTTGCAGGCAACCACCCCAGCTGTACGGAAAATAGCAAAAGCAGAATGGAGCCGACAATGAAGGAAGGCATGGACACGAAGGCCGTTGTAATCACCATGATGGTTTTATCCAGTACTGTATTCCTCTTGAGTGCAGCAATGGAGCCGAGCACAATGCCTGTAATCGCCGCCCCGATTGCGGCAATGACACCCAACTTTGCAGATGTCTTTAAGCCATCTAAGATAATGTCAATGACTTGGCGACCACGTTGTTTTAAGGAAGGTCCAAATTCAAACTTTGTGACGATGTCGCTCAAATACGTGGTGTACTGTTCAAAAAGTGGTTTGTCCAAAC
>CAYTPJ010000054.1:0-5297 GCA_964439755.1 uncultured Oscillospiraceae bacterium | reverse complement strand
GTGACGATGTCGCTCAAATACGTGGTGTACTGTTCAAAAAGTGGTTTGTCCAAACCGTACTTTGCTTCCAGCGCTGCCTGTGCATCTTTGGAAATTGCTTTTTCTCCGATAAAGGGACCGCCGGGTACAGAGTGCATTACAAAGAATGTAACAGTGATGACGATAAATATAGTCATCAGAGCGAGCAAAATTCTTTTCAGGATGTAGAACATCATTTTGGAACTCATTTTCTTCCTCCACTTTCTCAACAGACTTTCATCCGTTTTTAAAATAATCTGTGTACGATACCTTTTGAATATGACTTTAAAGCCTTGATTAAAGACTTTTCAACACCAACTTAAAAGGTATGGCTTATTATAAATCATATTTATTCAAAAATCAAGAGCAAAATGCAGGAAAATTGTTTTTAAATTGCATTTTTATTGTTTTTAAATTGTTTTTTTGTTGTTTTTTTATTGTTTCTCGCATATTTTATAGGTTAAATATGCGTTTTCTTTATTTCATCTTGCATTTTTTCATTTTCAGCACGGTGTAAAATATTTAAAAAAGTGCAAGAATGTAAACGCAGTCGCAAAGCTGTCTCACTTGGGCAAAAAGACAACTTACAAATAGCATTCGGTATGGGAGACATGGCAAAGCTTAACGTTCAACTTTTTCCCATTACAAAACTCAAATGTCCATTGTTTATCCTGATGCACAACAATTTTATTCACAAGAGAAAGGAACAAAGTTTCATCAAATTCCTAAACAACTTGGCTATCTTGTTTTTGTTGCCCTTGTTTTTTATATCGCTTTTGTATTGTTCTTCACATTCTTCCAGTTCTTCTTCCCTGTCCTGTATATCGTATTCCCCCACCGAACGGAGTCATTATATGTGCTGTTTCATGTATGCACAGCGTTTTGTTTGCAATTGTTTTTGACTTACTGTTTGCTTGATTTGCTCTATCAAACGATACTATTTGCTTCTGTTTGTGCGTAAAAATCTTAGGATAAACAGGCGAGTATAAATACTCCTCATCGCTAACGTCAATTCATCTACTCCGAAACTTTTTCCAATATATCTACGAGCGTCAAACACAGGTTGCACTTTGTGCAATAAAAAGATAATTTTTCTCTGTACTTATCAACAGAAAGCTGATAAAATATAAAGGAGGTTCTTGCTTTGAAGAAACTCGTTACCTGATCGATGACCATCATAATGCGCCCACCCTTTCTTGTACTCAGTGAAAGTGCAGATGTGCTCTTTGACCCCAGTGCCCCTTATGTTGGAAAATCGTTTAAGAAGGAAACAGCTTTGTCATTAAGAATGATTCATTTTAAAATATTTATTAAGGATGGTATCACTATGTTTTCAATTTTACAAAAAGATTGGTGTAATTTAGAAGTATTAGAAAGAAATCGGCTTGCACCTCGAAGTGTATTCTACCCTTTTATGGATAAAACACCCAACGAAATGGGTGAAAGTGACAGGACAGAATTATTGAGTGGCACATGGCGCTTTAAATTTTTACAAAGTGCCCTTGAAAGCGATGCAAAAGAGATCGCATTATTGCCAACAGCTGAAAATGGATATACAGATATGACAGTGCCCTGTTCATGGCAATTTAGAGGGTATGGCAAATTTTTATACACAGATGAAGCGTATCCTTTTCCCATCCAGCCCCCCATTGTGCCTTCTCAAAACGAAACAGGTGTATATAAAAAAACCCTCCTCATTCAGGATGATTTTGAGCGCTATGTGTTGCGTCTTGAAGGGGCTGAAAGTTGCGCTGAAATATATGTAAATACGCAATTTGCAGGCTATACGCAAGGCAGTCGCTTACCCTCTGAATTTGATATTACCAATTATTTACACGTGGGCGAAAACGCTCTTTGTATCGTCGTTCACATGTTTTGTGACGGCACGTATTTAGAAGATCAAGACATGTGGTGGCTTGGTGGGTTAATGCGTGACATATATTTAATCAAGCAAAAAAGAGCACACATTGATGACATTCAAATAGAAGCAGATATGCTCAAAGAAGAAAAAGGCTCTTTGTCCGTCCATGTGCGCAGTCAACAAGCAGACCAGATAGAACTTTGTTTGTTGGACAACGACCGTCATGTGGTATTATCAGAAAGCTTAGAAGCACAATCAGACATACATCATACTTTCGCAATCCCTCATATTGTTGCTTGGAATGCAGAAGAACCCACTTTATATCAAGCAATATTTTCTCTCATTCAAAACAATCAAGTCATTGAAAAAGTACAGATTGCAGTAGGTTTTCGGCACATAGAAATAGTTAACGGTCAATTGCAACTCAATTACAAGCGTTTGCGTATGCGTGGTGTCAACCGACATGAATTTTCTCCTCAAAACGGACGTACTTTAAGCTATCAAGAAACAAAGAACGACCTTCTTTTAATGAAGCAATATCACATCAATGCTGTACGCACCTCGCACTATCCCAATGCACCTTATTTTTATGCGCTCTGCGATCAATTAGGCTTGTATGTCATCGATGAATGTGACCTTGAAACGCATGGTTTTGAAATAGAAGGTGTGCCCACTCAGCTTCTAAGAGATAAAAAATGGGAAAAAGCATACGTGGAACGCATGGAACGCACTGTGAAAAGAGACTATAATTTTCCTTGCGTTGTAATGTGGTCTATGGGCAATGAATCCTATTATGGCGCACATTTTCGCACCATGTACAACGTCACAAAAGCCATGGATGCTGTGCGCCCTGTGCATTACGAAGGGTTTGCAACCCCTGAATTTGCAGACGTTACGAGCACCATGTACACCACGATTGGGGGGCTGTACGAATTAGATACAAGGCCGAAAATCAGACCGCATATTTTATGCGAATTTGCACACGCTATGGGCAATGGTCCTGGGAGTGTACAAGAGTATGTAGACGTTTGTGAAAACTCTCGCCAAATTCAAGGGTATTTCGTTTGGGAATGGCGCAACCATGGTGTAAAAGCAACATTAGAAGATGGCACTGTATATTACAAAAATGGTGCAGACATGGGCAGTGATTACCATTCTGGAAATTTTTGTATGGACGGTCTTTTGTCTTCCGACTCTAAAAAAACGCCTGGATTTTATGCGTACACAAAAGCGATAGAGCCTGTAAAAATGCTCGAATTTAAAGAAGGCACTGTTACTCTTCAAAACAGATTTACCTTTAAAACGCTCCTTGCCCATTTACACGCAATTTTATATAAAGAAGGAAAAGAAATTGCAAACGAAACCCTCCTGCTCCCTTCTATTGCGCCTTACGAAACATGCACCGTTGCTCTCCCTCAACATTTATTTGAACACCTTGAAAACACTGAATATACGCTTGTGCTCAAAGTTCAAGAGGACAATGTACTTTTTATGACAGAAGGCATTGTACTCAAGGAATATCAAGCACAAAAATATCATGCAAAAGGCAGTCTGCACGTCGAACAAAATGCGAGCAAAATATCTGTGATTGGCGAACATTTTTCATATACCATTTCACTTACAGATGGTGCAATTGAAAATTACATATATCAAAATCAACTGATTATAAAAAAAGGCCCCATGCTCAACTTTTTCCGTGCATATATAGATAATGATGCAAAATTCAAAAGCGAATGGTTGAAAAAAAACATACACTCTATGACGAACACACTTTTACATGCAGATATGCAAAAAGAAGAAAAAGGGTATCTCGTAACGCTCTCTTGTGTGTTGGGCGCAAATGCGAGAAACTGGCGTGCCCCCCATCAAGTGCGTATGCACCTTCTTTTAGACGGTTCCATTTATATGCAAATAAAAGGCGATTTCGAGGGCGATTTTGGCACGTATTACCGTCAAGAAGTGCCCAAGATTGGTACAAACATGCGTTTAAATCAAGCTTTTCAACACGTCACCTATTATGCAACTGGCGATGGAGAAACCTATGTGGACAGCGTGCGTCAAGGTATTCAAAACGTATATACTTCCACTGTCCGTGATTTATCTTTCCCTTATGATTGTCCACAGGATTGTGGCAATCGTACCAACACAAAATATGCTTTGTTCACAAATGAAAAGGGCGTAGGCATTGCCCTTTCTTCCATAACGCCCAAAGATATGAGTGCACACATGCAGTCTGCAAAAGACATCATGCAAGCGTCACATCCTTTTGCATTAAAGGACAGCGATTGTGTACACGTCAATTTTGATTACATCAATTCAGGGCTGGGGAGCGCAAGCTGTGGGCCAAACCACTTAAACCATTTTAGAGCAGTGACGACACGTTTTGAATTTGACTTTGTGCTTTCCCCCCTTGAAAAAATGGATATTCAAAAAGCACATCAAGGCTTAGACGTAATATATACCATTAGAGAGGACGAAAAACAATGATAAATATATCTTACATATTGCACTTTTCTATTTCCACCTACAATATAGGCAATGCAAAATGCTCATTTCTGTTTAAAATAAGTAATTGCTGAAAAACATAACACTATCCCACGTTCTTCTCTCTTTTGACATGCACCTTTCTCTATTACAAAACACAAATCTCAACTTTTTTATTCCGTTACACAACGCACACGAACGCATTCTTTATTTTTCCTGTCAAAGTTAGAAAGGAACATATTTTTTGCCCCCTGTTTCTTCTGTTTGCCTTCTTTTTTCAACTTTTAACGTGCTCATGTACGAAACTGTTGTGACACAATACATAGACAACACTCAAGACGTGCAAAAAGAGAGCCACTGTGGTATCGTAGAATTTGCAACAACCTACAAAACCACAAGGAGCTCTCTAAAAACATGATGGCACAAGAAGCACACAATCGTCAACGAATTTTAAAATTATGTCCGTGTCAATTACACCCTAAAAAGGACAAACCATCTAAAAGCTGGTCGTAGGAAAAGTCAAAATTTTGATAAAGGCAGGGCAAGACTTCGTGAAAAGTCTGATATTTGCTACACGGATGAACACTGCGTGCATACACAAGAGAAGAAAGTAACTCGTATAAATCAAACTGAAAGTCATTCGTTAATTTGAAATAATCGACGTATTTTTGCACCCCAAGTTTTTGCATAATCCATTGCAAAGGAAAATACCCTAAAAAAACCTTTGGCGATGTTCTTGAAATCTTCTTGATTTTCTCATCCTTCCTTGCTTGATTTAACTTTTCTACTTCTTGCTCAAAATACGCAACAGGATTTTCCAATCCGTTTTGTTTATGTGTTTCTATTGAACCTAAGGATTTATATGTTTTGTGCACAGTTCCCTTCTTTTCGTGGGAATAAAAACTTTCACAAATAGATAAATATGTTCTCCCCT
>CAYTPJ010000053.1:6466-13708 GCA_964439755.1 uncultured Oscillospiraceae bacterium | reverse complement strand
GTTGAACAATGGAGAATCTGCTCCACACCACAAATACTGTTTTATATCATTCTTCTCTCTCTTCTCCTGATAAAGGATCTTAATTTTCTTTAATACACACTGATCTGAAGCCAAAAAAACATAAGTGAATATTTCTTTTTCTTTTTTTAAAAAAATATGTGTTACATCAGAAAAATATTTATCCATCTCTATATGCTCTAACTGTCCAAAATTGCATGTCAACACACATGCCTCTATCTTATTATCCTTGCTCTTTATGCTTAAAAATTTTTCTATTCTATCATATATCTTCAAATTTGTTTCTGTTTTCTTTTCTCTCAACACGGTAAGTGCATTGACAAGTTCCTGGGAATTTAGGGGTTTTAACAAATATGCAAAAACGCCTAAATCTATTGCTTGCTTAGCATACTCAAATTCACTGTATCCGCTAAATATAATGAATTCCACACTTTTTCCTTGTTTTCTTGCACCACGTATCAAATCAATACCTGTAACATATGGCATTCTTATATCGGTAACAACAATGTCCACATGATGATTCATTATATAATTTAAGGCTTCTATCGAGTCCGTCGTTTTCATGCACACTTCAAGGTTATTTTCACTCCACGCTACACTTTCAAATAAACCATTTAATGCCCACGGCTCATCATCCACTAGCAACACCTTGTACACCTTAACGATCCGCCTTTCCTTTTAAAGTCACTACTTTCTTAAGTGACTCATTACTTTCATTAGCCACGTGTATTAAATGGCATTTTTACAAAACTATACCAACCTTCAATTAGCAGGCATTCTTTAACTTCACGCCATTTTCTTGCTGTCATAATCTCATACATAAAACTTCTCTTCTTCCCTTTCTAAAACAGAAACAAGGAGATGCTTTATTTGAGCCCCTATTTCATTATACTTCCAACTGTTTCCCTTGAATCACGCACTCTTTTTTGCAAAAAGCAACGCCGTATATCCAAATGTTTTCCACGTAATTTTCCGTCAATATTTGGGTGTAATTTTTGTCCACAATCTGTTGCAAAGCACTGTTTGCAAGTTCAGAAAGTTTTCTTCTATCCTTGGTTGCTTTGAGTTCCAACACATAACCGTGTTCATTGTCAACATCTTCAATCAAAATATCACTTCTGCCCCTTCCCATTTCTCGATTGGATATCACGTTCCAATTTTGAGCGAGGTTTAAAAGGGCAATCATAAAGCCATGATAAAAATTTTCATTTGCATCATAAAAACTGATCGTTTGGCGAAGTTGCGTGTTGACCACCTTTTGCATGGTGTCTGTGTCGCCCGATTGAATGGCAGTGTAAAGCGTTTGGAGCACATCCTGCTTGGTGCTTGCCGTATGTTTGATCCACTCCATCACCTGGTACACGAATATCCTTCGCACTTCTTCATTGGGGATAATTAAATCAAAATGCTCATCCGTTGCTCGCATAGCTGTCGTCAAATACCCACTTAAATACAGCACGCTCCATAAGTTTTCCACATTTTCATACACTTCATTGTGCGTAATTTGGTCATCAATGCGCTTTGTAACAGATTGCCCTGCAATCAGCTTTTCCACTTCAGCACGCAAGGTCGCAGAGTTGGATTTTTCAATCAACGCACGCACCATGCTGTTGTTCCCAGCGTTAATCCAATAGGGCTTGGGGTAGGCATCTTTGTTTCCTTTTAAGTCATACGCATAGCATATCACGTCCCACGGGCAATACACTTCTTGGTTGCCAAACCTATACCCATCATACCATTTTTGCATTTCTGCATGGTGTTCAGAAAGTCCATAATCTTCCAGAAGTTTAACCACTTCTGCATCTGTAAATCCAAAATATTCATCAAAAGAAGTGTCCATAATGGAAAATACATGTGGATTGTTTAAGCCTGTAAATATGCTCTCTTTGGATATGCGCAAACACCCCGTCATGATGGCAAACTGCAAGTTCTCGTTTGTTTTGAGTGCTCCGTTAAACATGCCACGAACAAAGTTCATCATCTCATCATAGTAACCCTGTTCAAAAGCCTTGTTGAGTGGCACATCATATTCATCTATAATAATCACACACTGTTTGTTATAATATTCCGAATAAATATTTGAAAATCGTTTCAAAACACCCGAAAGATCAATATTTGATAAATCATTATGTGCTAAAGCATTTAGATATTCAAAATCAAACGATGGTATTTTTTGAACATCTATTTTTTGAATGATATTTTGTGCTTCATCACACAGAAGTTCTCGCACCTTAACAAAAGCTTCTTCAAACGTCAACCCATCCACAGTCTTTAGCGACACAAACACAACAGGGAATTGCCCCATATATTTGTCGCATATTTCTTTATGTTTGGATATTTCAAGCCCATCAAACAAGCTTTTATCCGTTCCAATTTCAAGAAAATATCTAAACATGCTCATGTTGAGCGTTTTGCCAAACCTACGTGGACGTGTAAAAAGATTGACTTCTCCCCAATCTCTCAATACTTCCCCAATCAACGCCGTCTTGTCTACATAATAAAATTTATTTTCAATTATTTTTTTGAAATCATCTATCCCAATGGGGAGTTTTTTTAAGTCCATCTCTTTCCCTCCTCGTCCCTTCATTTATATCCAAAGCATCTGTTTTAAAAACACGCCTTGCAAAGTCATAACTGCCCGTCACTTTGACACTTCTACTATACCATTTTTATAGAAAAGTATCAAGTGTTTTTTGTTGTTTACAATGATTTGTAATCAAGCACAAACTTTCTTTCAAACACATTTATTTTTATGCTCTATTTAACGAACCAATTCGCATATAGATTTTTCGAGTTCTTCTCTACTGATATGCCCCAAAACATTTTCCTTAATCAAATTTTGAAAAGCAGGATACATCCATTCCAGTTCTGTTTGCACGCACAAAGACATGGTATCGTCTGCTGTTTTTGTGTTGATTACTGCATTTTTTATGCGTTCAGAAATATTTGTTAAAGAAGATATATCTATATTTTTATTGGAAGGAAATTGCCCTGTTTCAAGCAAAATTCGTTTTTGTATTTCATCAGACAACATATATTTCACGAACTCAACACAAGCATCTTCTTTTTCCTTATCGTACTGGTTTCCCACCACATACCCACTCATCGCTGTCATGCAAGCAAGGCTTTTGCCTTTCTTTGTTGGAAAAGGAATGAAGGATACATCCAGCGAAGGCTCAATCATACTATTTGCCCATATACCATTAAAATAAAACAAACTTTCTTCACAGTTAAACTCGTGCAATATATCTCTATACTCATATTCAAATGTATGTGCACCTGAATATTGATACAGTTGAAGTAATATATCTAACGTGTCCTTCCGTGTAAAGGCAGAAACAAGTGTATCCGTTGGCTTTTTTTGCTCGTCATAATCAATAATGGCAACTAAATTTGTTGCTTCTCCTTTTGAAAGAGAAAAAGGCGTCAAAGTTATTTGCTTATTTTGGGCATATGTTTTTACATCATCGCATATACGAAATAACTCCGTCCATGTTTTGGGTAAAGCAGAAATACCTATTTCTTTTAGCAAATGATTATTCACCCAAATACCATGCACAAGCAACACATCAGATACTGTAAAAACGCCATTTTTGTTCAAGGGTTGAGCAAACATTTCACTTGAAATACATTTTTCAAATGCCTTGTCCTTTTGTATATAAGGCATCAAATCCAGCGCATATCCCTGTTCAAACATGTACTTTAAAATGGTGTTTCCTTCCCCTGCTGTAAATATAACATCCGGGGCTTCACCCACTGCGAGCATATCAGACACTCTGCGCAACAGCATTTCACTACTTGGGAGCGCCACTTGCGTGAGCGTAACATCAGAGTGCAATGCATTAAAATCATCATATATTTTTCGCATTGCTACATGGTCTTTTTCCATCATGCCCCAACCATGAAAAAAGGTAATTTCAACTGCATAGCACGTTTGCATAAACAATAAACAAAGAACAGCTAAAACACACAATAATTTTTTCATACTATATTTTCTCCTTTTTTCTTAATAAACTGTAAGGGGGACATGCCCATGTGTTTTTTAAAAAATCGTGAAAAATAAGAAGTATCTGAAAATCCCACCTGTTCTGAAATTTCATACGCATGTAAATCTGTTGTCAAAAGCAACTGTACAGCTTTTTCCAAACGTTTTTTATTGATCACGTCAAATAAATTTTCGCTCGTTTTTTCCTTGTAAAAACGGCTCAAATGAGAAGCATTCGAGTGCACTGCATCTGCAATATCTTGCAAAGTTATTTTTTCAAAAGCATGTTGTTCAATAAAATCATTTGTTTTTTCAATCAAAGAATATACTTTTTTCTGTTCACGGTGCACGACGACAAAAGCTTTTTTTGCAGCAGACAAAAGAATATCTTCTACTTCTGTCAAACGTTTTGATTGAAGAACATCTTTGTATGCATGGTTAGAAGGAGCAGAAACACCTTCTTTTTCATAGGGAAAACAAAGCAAATCCAATGCGTGCAATACGCTAATTGCACTGCTTTTTACCTCCGTTAAATACGCTTCATTCAGTGCCACCACGTAGTTTTTTATACAAAGTGCAAGGTTTTCTTTTTCACCTTCTAAAATCATTTGTGTACACTGCTGTATAAAACGTTTGGTCAGGTCGTTCGTTCTTTCCAGATATTCATTACTTTCAGATGTAATGAGCACCTTTTTATCGCTGTCTTTGGGAATATTGAGCAACAATTGTTTGGTTTCCTCATACGCATTTTCAAGCATCCTAACATCCTTGTACAGCGCACTCATTGAAACAATTAAGTTTAAAGACAAGAAGCTTTGCACAGATTGTACAAAACGCTCAGCCTTTTCTTTTACCTGTTGCCCATCCATTGCATTTTGAGTAAGTACCACGCCCATTTTACAAGATGACAAAGGGACGAACACATACGCATACGCTTGAAAGCTCGTTTTAAACAAGCGCTTACATTGTTCCAAAACATCTTTATGTGTTTTTTTCATTTCTACTGTCATAAAACGAAAAGCATGTATTTTTTCATTCAGTGCTTGTATTTCTTTATTCTTTTGCTCGTTTTCTATTTCTGTATACGTGCCTAAAATCAATGCGTGTAACACTTCTTGCTCTGATGTTTGCACTTTTGGAGTTGTATTTTTTTCATACTGCAAATATGCCTTTTTGAGGGCCTCTGGAAGTTCATCTAACGCTTCCGTTTTGAGCACATATGCAATTGCTCCAAGGTCAAGCGCCGTTTTAGCGTAACTAAAGTCCTCATACCCTGTTAAGAATATAATTTGGCAATTGGGATATTTTTCTCTTATTTCTTTACCCAGTTGAAGCCCTGTCATGCCATGCATGTGAATATCCAAAATTGCAACATCAGGTGTTTCTTCTTGCATTTTACAAAGTGCTTGCTGTGCACTTTCATATGCGCCCACTACAACACACGCTAACTTTTCCCATTCAATCAACGTTTGAAGACCAGATAAAATATACTGTTCATCATCCACCAATATAACTTTCATCATCTGCATATTCTCCTTTCCAAGGTATTGTTATCCATACGCTTGTGCCCTTGTCTATTGCACTTTCTATCTCCATTTTGCCTTTATCTACATACAAATTCTTGAGCATTTTTTTCGTATTGCTAATGCCCACACCCTCTGTATGCATTTCGGGGTCAAACCCCACGCCATTGTCCTTTATCAAAATGTGCACTTCGTCTTTTTGCCTTGTCACCTTTACAAGTATGTTTCCCTTTTCTTTCAAAGGCTCTATGCCATGTAAAAAAGCATTTTCTGCCATCGGTTCTATGGTAAGCCGGGGAATTTTCATTTGCCGTAAATCATCTTCGCACTCTATAACATAGTCAAATTTACCCATATAACGATGTTGCTGTAAGCTTAAATAATAATGCACCAATTCTAATTCCTCGTGCATAGTAATCATAAGGTCTGTTTTTTTAAAGACCTTGCCTCGTGTTAAACGAGCAAAAGATCGAATGAGGGTATACACTTCTTCATCCTTGTTCTTTTTGGCTGTCATGGATATCATAGTGAGCACGTTAAACATAAAATGTGGGTTCATCTGTGCTTGTAAAAACTTGATTTCCGTTTCTTGTGCAATGAGTTTATTGTCATACACTTCTGTTAAAAGGCGCCGAATGGTGGACGTCATTTTATTAAATTGCTGTTCAATGTCTTCAAATTCTTCCCATTTATATAGAGAAAGCGTGGTGGTATAATCTCCTGCACCAAATGCTTTTATCTTTTTTGCAACAATGTTTAAAGGCTTTGTAATAAAGAAAATGGAATAGGATATAAACAATGTATTGAGCAATACAAACAATAAAAACACGAATACAAGCGACATGATATAAGGGGTAATCACTTTTGACACCTCACTGTACGCTATATTCGTGTGCAATGTCAGTTCAAAAGGCATTTGTGCAGAATATGCAATGTGTTTGCCATTTATTTCCTTTTTCTTCATTGTATACACATTTTTCTCTTTAAAAGAAAACGAGATATTGCACTCCTCATAACTGCTTTGAAAAGACAATAAATTGCTCATCGCTTCTGTGTTGATTGCAAACATCATGTTACAAAAATCATGCATTTGATGGTCATACATCTTAAAGTAAATTTCTAAATACTTTCCATTGAGCACAACAGTGCGTTCCTGATCCGTGTTCAAAAACGACAAATTTTTGCTCACATATAAGTCCTTTAAATGGTCAAACTCCTGCTTTGTTTTGGGATAATAATCCAGCATATAAGCATCTTTATCGTGAAACAACACACAGCGTTCAATAAAGGGAATTTGCCTTTCAATCAGATTTTGCTCTGCATAAATATCCACACATATTTCCAATTTTTCTAACGTGTTCCCTTTTTCAAAAAAAGGCTCTACCTCATTTTGCATTCTCATCACACGCACAATCCTGCTCATTTCTTGCATGTGAAATAACAACATATCACTACTTTTTTTGACCGTTGTTTGCATTTCTGTAATGGTGCGCTTTTTTAAATCTGCCCCTTGGTCTGCAATAAAGAAAAATCCAAATATCAAGGATAAAAAGAGGCATGCGAGTGCAGAAAACAGCACAAGCATGGTACGCATCTTTTTTCTTTTTCGCATGTTTTTCTCTCTCCTTTTTAAAAGTAGAATAGAGCAACGAGCGTGCACATTCAAAAAACACTATGTATAAAGTACTTTTTATCATGCATCGCTCTTGCTCTTAT